>CASFZH010000062.1 GCA_949299115.1 uncultured Helicobacter sp.
TGGCATAGGACAAGGCATATTTGATAAAATCAAAGATGATATTATAGTAACGTCTCCATCATCTCCTACAAATACAAAAAAATAATGAATACAAAGAAAATGATAGAATAAAAGTTACTATTTTATAGGTTTATGTAATATTATTATTTCCATAATACGTAATTTTAATAAGCCGTGATGCTAAAAAGTGAAATAGATTCTCATAGTGAAAATATGTGATTAGTACTAAACTTGCAATACAGTTAAAGACATTATAGTAAAACTGTATTTGTAAAGACTAAAGTTATATATGTTTTATTTAGCATGGACAAATCTAAAGGTGATTGTATTGCATTTTCTAAAAGAAAGAAAACATAAATTTCAAGTATTTCTTTGCCCTTACTTGTAGAATCGTTTAATCGTTATTTTATGAATATTCAATGTAATCAAAGCTAGGTGTAGATTTGATAATAATTTTAGAATCTTGTCCTTAATATTCATTCATCACTACAATAATTCTAAGCGAATGTTTCATAAAACTATCCACGCTAAATGGCATTAATTACCAGTAAATTATTTCATAAATCTTAAATAATTAAAACCTTAACCATCTAATATAATAAAAAATAAGATTTTTTGGCATTTTAGATTTTTTCAACCAATATTCCCTTCCCCTCTAAATAGTTAATAGCTTGCTGTATTGATTGGTTATTACTACCAAAATCAACAAATAAATGCCCGATTTCTGTAGTTGATAAAGCTTCAATATTACCAGCTAAAATATTCACATCTACATCAAATTTTTTTACTACTTCAGAAATCAATGGCTCATGAATGTACTGTCCAATAAAAGAAATCTTGTAGGCATTTTTGTGTGATTTTCTTACTATCTCTTCAGATGATAAGGCTGGTAAAAAAGAAATAAGTTCCTTTGTTATATCGTGTTTGGGTGATGCAAAAATTTGCTCAACACTGCCTCGTTCAATAATCTCACCACCGCTAATGACACACATCGTATCACAAATTTCACGGACTACTTCAATTTGATGTGTAATAAGCAATATTGTTAGGTCAAATTTTTTCTGTACATCACGCAAAAGCTTCAATATAGACTTTGTTGTTTTGGTATCAAGAGCACTTGTTGCCTCATCACAAAGTAAGATTTTTGGATAATTTGCTAATGCTCTAGCAATAGCCACTCTTTGCTTCTGTCCTCCACTTAACTGATTCGGATACAAATCTGCTTTATCGCTTAATTCTACCACATGTAGCAATTCATCTACACGTTGACGTATCTCACTTTTTTTCCACTTTGCAATTTCTAAGGCAAATGCTACATTACCAAATACAGTCCGAGAATGCAATAAATTAAAATGCTGAAAAATCATACCAATTTTTTGTCGCACTTTTTGCAGTTTGCCCTCTGACAATGCAACGACACTCTCACCATCAATAATAATATCACCACTACTAGGGGATTCGAGACGATTAATAAGGCGAATAAGTGTAGATTTTCCAGCACCAGAATACCCAATGATACCCATAATATCGCCTCTATTAACCTTGAGGTTCAAAGGTTTAATGGCTTGGAATCCATTGGGATAAATTTTTGTGATATTTTTTAATTCTATCATTTGATACCTCTTATTATAATAATTTACTAATACAGAAATAATATCATATTATTAATTACATTAATAATAATTAAAATACCAAAAATAATATGAATGGAATTGTAAAAAACATTAAATGTAACAATGCGATACTACTATGCAATTGTGCAAATGGTATCCCAACAATAACATTAAATAAAAAGATACTACATTAGAAAATATTGTAGACAACAAATCAGGCGTTTCAATGCAAAGTATAGAATCACTGAAATATGATTGCTTCACAATGATTCTATAAGCATTATAATACATTAAACCCAAATATAACACACTGACAATATTCTCCCATATAAAGCCAATATAGCTTCGAGTTTTATACAACCTATCTCAAAATATTTGTATCAACCTAAGAAATTACAATACTTTTTAAACAGCAAGATAAGCATTATTTTTACATTTAAACCTAAAGAATACTTACACTCTAGGCAATATAATATACCAAGGTTTTGATTCTATTGTGTAAAATTGCACAATAGAATCAAAACTTTTACTATGTAATAGCATACGTACACAAAGCAACATAATCTCCTCTTTACTTCTTGTGATGCTATTTTCTTTCAAAAGTCATTTTTCTTTGTATCATTATATTTTTTCAAAGAACAAGATTCCATAACAATACGTGTCGTAAATTAAAAATGCCACGTATATTGCAACATAATCAAATGTGTATGATTTTTTGGCTCATAAATCACAACTGGGGTTGTTACGCCGGAGCCACCTTCTGTCGTTCTCATTGGCTCTCCTGCTCCTATATCCCAGTATTGATAGGCAAGTTTAACTGAATTAGTTTGCCCATTTTCTCGTATAAAGGTTACACCAAATAATGCACTAACGCCAAAACCCTGCTTTTGAATAGTCTGATAGTTATCTCCATAGTACCATTGCGTTGATTTGGTAAAGTGATTTCCAACAAGGAAATAATCATATCCTATACCATAATTAATAACAATTTTTTCATTAATTCGAATCTCACTTTCTAGCTCAATGGGAATATACGTGTATCCTTGGAATCGCACTACACTTAGACCGTTTGTATAATTAAAATAATAACCAGCTCCTACTTGTAGATATAACGTCATATTTGCTATGTTAAAAGGCTTTAATATGTTATAAGCTACCTTAAATCTAGCGTCATAAAAGCTGTTTGCCACAAGTGCAGTAAGTTTTTGTCCATCTCTATCGGGATTAGTCGGATCTAATATGCTACCCGTATAAACACCTATGGACATATTAGCATCTAAAGATCCATAGAGTTTGATACCATTATTATATATATAGCCAATATCGCCTAAGATTCTCAATACACCCGTATCCATTCTCATAACAGGATTATCTAACGTATCAAACTCTGCATACTGATAGTATCCCATTCCCATACCTAAAGATTTTGTAAAACCATTTTGGATAATATCTTGTGCAAACAATAAGCTTTGTAGATACAACAGGCATGTTACATATTGTATTTTGCATTTCATACTCTTTTCCCCCTTTAGAATCTAAAACCTATTTCTATACCACCATACAACGTATGGCTACTTGGATAATACACAGTAGCACTTGTGTCATAGATAATACCTGGGGTTGGATTAGTAGGTTGTGCGATTGTGCTAATTTGTGCACTATTGGTTTGTCCAATATGTTGATATTTTACGTTAAATTTTGTATAAAACATGGTTTTCTCACCGACCTTATAGGCAAATCCAAACTGCATTCTTGCCCCATGCCCAATCCCAGCTCTTAATCGTGTTAATGTTTGTGTCAAGGCTACACCACCCACCTGCACACTTGAATTGAAATAAAAATCATAGGCAAGAAGATAGTTGAGTTCCCATTTTTCACTAAATCTCACGCTCCCATCAAATTCTAATGGAATCCCAGAATATGATAAAAGCAACACAAATGGCATATTACCAGAACCAAACAACAAAACATCATTACTATATCCAATGCTAATATATAAAGGATAATTCCAATTCTCTGCAAGCGAAGAAAGATTGTAGCCACCTTTCAACGCAAATCCTATATTAACTGTCAAAACTCCTCTTGGTTCTATACTGCTTAGAGACGTTGATAACGGTGCGGGGTTTGCACCATTAAAATCACCACTTCCAAACCCAATGTTTCCAAGCAGAGAAGCTTTAGCATAATCACAAAAATAATAATATGTATTATTATATAGAGATATAAGATTTGTCGTGATTGTAGAATGCGAATTTTTGTGATAGAAGAATTCATTCTTTATACTAAGGTCATTATAGAATCCATTCCTTTGCTCTAATCCCCATAAATAGCATATACTATTTACACAAAATAATATATAAATATATCGTAATGTTCCCTTTTTCAACTTTACTCCTTTTTAAATCAATGAGAAACAAATCTAAAACAACAACTACATAATCTCCCTTATATTTAGATGATATTATAATTAAATAAAGTAAGACTAATAATGTCTCAATACTACAGTTATGATAATCGCAATATTTGTAATTTATAACCCTAACGCCTCACGTAGAGCATCTTCTATTTCCAATGGATTCGATTTAGTAATAAATGCATTAGCTTTAAGGCTTTGGGCTTTTTCAATATTGGAATCATTGCTCATTGAAGAATTGACGATGACAGGTAGATTTTTGGTTTGCTCATTATCACGAATACATTTTAAAACCTCAAAACCAGAAATAAGTGGCATTTCTAAATCTGTAATAACAGCACCAACCATATGTATAACATTAGGGCTATAAAGATATTCAAGCAATGCTTTACCATTTGGAAAAGTGAAATAACGCAATTCAAGTTTTTCCATAATGACTTGCAAAGAGCGTTGGGCTGGCTTGGAATCTTCCGCCAACAATATAACCTTATCGCTCTTAATAGTAGAAAGACCCTCTAACTCTAATTCTTGCGTTGCCCTTAGTGTAGGAAAGGCGTCAGACACCATGCGTTCAATATCCATAATTTGCACAACAGAACCATCGTCAAACTTCGTCGTAGCGGTGATTTTATTGCTACCATCAAAACCATATTCGCTACCGACAGTAACATTATTCCAACTTCTTTGTATAATTCGTTTTACACCTAATATTTTCAACCCAACAGTACATTGAGAAAAATTACATAAAACAACCAAAGTTTTTGGAGTAAGTATAGAAAAATCCTGTAAATTCCGCTTTGGGCTTGCTGGATTATAATATAACCATCTACGCATATCTACAAGTGGTATACTTTCTCCTCGCACGGTTAAAAACCCAAGCACAATACCTTCATTATTTCCTGCAGTTTCCGTTAATTCACCATCATAATAAATAATCTCTCGAATCTTAAAAACATTGATAGCATAA
The DNA here is from genome assembly GCA_949299115.1 of uncultured Helicobacter sp. GTDB lineage: Bacteria > Campylobacterota > Campylobacteria > Campylobacterales > Helicobacteraceae > Helicobacter_A. The sequence continues at coordinate 4,994 of CASFZH010000062.1, forward strand.
AGTTGTACGTCTTGTGGATTTTCTGATTCTTCAAGCGTAAAACATAAAAACTGTGCTTCATTGTTAAGATGAAGAGATGTGGTTTTATCAATATCACTTATCAAAATAAAACTCCTTAAGCTTTTAATCATAATTTTAACAAAAAAAATACTTTAATCAAAGACATTTTTTTTCATTTTTGTTATAATTAGTTTCTATTAGTTTTAGTTTCCACTTTAGGCATATCATTGTCAATTATATTTTCGTATTATTTTTATTAGGGTATCTCACATGATAGACATTAAACTTTTATTGCATGATTTTACGCTGATTGCAAAAAATCTTGCTCATCGCAACATAAATCAACAAACGCTACAATCACTGCAAACTCTTGCTTACTCCATCAAAACACTAAAAAATCAAACAGAATCTAAGCAAGCGGAGCAAAACAAGCTTTCAAAAGAATATGGGAATCTTATTAAAAATAAAGCAGATTCAGCAATTATCGCAAATTACAAACAAAAGTTAGATGCTTTGAAGGAAGAAATTAAACAACATTCTTTGCAACTTATACAAGAAGAAGAAAAACTACACACAATGCTTCTGACAATTCCTAATATACTAGATTCGAATACACCTATTGGTAAAAATGAAAATGAAAATATTATCATAAAAGAAGTAGGTAACCCAAAACAATTCAGTTTCACACCAAAACAGCATTGGGAGCTTGCAGAATATAATAAATGGATTGATTTTGAAGCAGGAATCAAACTGGCAAAAAGCAGATTCTCTGTTTTAAGAGGCAACGCAGCAAGGCTTAATTTTGCTTTGATTGCCTACATGCTTGACTTTAATTATAAGCATGGTTTTGAAGTCTGTAGTGTTCCCGTTATTGTTAATGAAAAATCTCTACTTGGAAGCGGACAATTACCAAAATTTGCTGATGACATGTTTCATCTTGATAATACTCTTGATGAATATGGCAGAGGACATAATCTCTTTCTTATCTCGACATCTGAAATCTCATTAGTCAATCTTTATCAAGACACTATTATCGATATTGAAGATTTACCTATTATGCTCACTGCTTATACACCTTGTTTTCGTAAAGAAGCTGGAAGTGCCGGTAAGGATACAAGGGGGATAATACGTCAACATCAATTTGATAAGGTAGAATTAGTGGCTATCACAAAACAAGAAGACAGTGTAGCTATGCAACAAAAAATGGTGGACCATGTTTCTAGTCTTTTAGAATCTTTAGAATTACCACATCGATTGGTGCAACTTTGTAGTGGTGATATTGGGTTTTCTGCATGTAATACGGTGGATATAGAGGTATGGTTACCTGGGCAAAATTGTTATAGAGAAATCAGTTCAATCTCAAATTGCAGTGATTTCCAAGCACGTAGAGCAAAGATTCGCTACAAAGATAATGGCAAAAATAAGTTAGCACATACGCTTAATGGCTCGAGTTTGGCAGTTGGTAGAACATTGGTAGCTATTATGGAAAATTTTCAAAATGAAGATAGCAGCATTGAAATACCAAAAGTTTTATTACAATATCTTTAATATCTATAAATTATAAAAGATAGAATTAAGTATAAAATTAGGAAATATAATGGCAGAGGAACAAAAGCAAGAAGATTTGGCAATAGAAGATTTGGTGATAAGCGATGAAACACAAAGCCAAACAAATAATGATGATAAACCAGAACAAGAAAATTTACCAACAGATAATAAAAAACTAAAAAAAACTAATAAATTTCTCGCTTTTTTTACACCATTAGAAAATTTTGCACGTGATAATGTAAAAGATATTCCGGTTTTACGTAATCTTGATGATAAGTTAACTCCAACAACAAAAAGAATTTTGCTTATTATATTATTTTTTCTCTTTATTATGATTATCGTTTTTGTACTCATAAATTCCTTTAAATCTAAACATGATATGGAATCGAACCAGCAGCAGCAATCTTATGGAGCAAATGGAGATGGAGATGGCATAAATGAACACGGTGGTATAGAAGAAAATATCACAGATAATGCAACACAGCAAGATGTTGTGTTGCCGTCTATAGCCGATATAACCTCAAAACCTCCTATTGTAGATAACAAAAATTTAGAAACACTTATTCAAAAAGCAGATATATTGTATAAAACTGGAAATAAACAGGAAGCTCTTAATCTTTTTAATCAAATCGCCTCATATTCTAAAGCGATTGCAAATTACAATTTAGGTGTTATTAATACAAAATCTAAGGATTATCAAAAGAGCATAGAATATTATGACAAAGCCATTGCAGCCGGAGAAGATATTGCCTTAAGTGCTATTAATGCCGCTGTGAGTGCATTTCATCTAGGTGATATGCAAAAATATGAATATTATATTAATATTGCTAATACTTACGCTAATCAGATTAGCAATCTACCTCCTTATGCTTACTCGTATGCGTTAAATCAATATTATCAAGGGCAATTTTTTGAAGCATTATCTCCACTAAGTCATGACTCTGATAAAGGCTTTGATAAAGATACAAAAAGATTGGCTGCTAAACTTTATACACTCTTTAATGATAATGTGCAGGCGTATAATAACCTTAAAGCGGTTGCAGAAAAACAAGATGAATTAGCATTAGGACAACTTTTGGCACGACAAGGAAGTCTTAATGCAGCAAGAGGACATGTATATAACTATCTCATGCAATATCCAGAAGATTGGCATGCAAAAATGACAATGCAAATTATTAGTTTAAAGCTTGGTGATTTTTTAGAAGCAGCAAAGATTATTGATGAATTCGCTGCTATTCAAAAAGAACAGAATCTCGCTAATCCTTATCCTATTAAGGCACGTGTTTCGCCCACCATGTTTGATGTACAGCTTGCACAAGAGGAGTTTTGGAATAGAACTTTTGAACATTCTAATCTTTTAACAAGCAAAATTTTATTTTATTATGCCCCCTACCGAGTTTTTAATGTAGATGAAGCTCTCAATATTATTTCTGATGGTGTTTTAGACTCTAAGATTAATCTTGGGAATCTTGAGGAAAGTCATGCTATTCTCATTCGAGGTGCAACAATTTCGAATATTAATACAAATATTGCACAAGCCTTAAAAAAAATCAATCAAAATGATTTGCGTGGTGGATTAGCAATGATACAACAACATATCAAAGAAAATCCAAATCATGCGATTCTCCATTATAATCTTGGCTTAATTTATGCACAAACAGGAAATTTTGGTAACGCATACAAACACTTCTTGCGTGCCTATCATCTTGATATGACTGACTTGCAAGCGGGAGTCTTTGCTATTATAGCAGGAAAACTAATCTATAAAGACGTAACAACACTCAATGCAAATGTTGCACAAAGTATTATAGAAAGTAAATTGCCACAGGAAGAATTACAGTTTTATAATAAACTCAAAGAATGGGCAAATGATCCTAAAAAAATTGGTGTTTTCATTCCAGATGCTAATGATAATCGTGCGATTGTGCTTGCATTTCAATCTATTAGTGCCATTCATATGCGTGATATGAACAATATCATTGCAGGATTCCAAAGATTAAAGGACCACCAGCCTCATGATATTGTTTCAAATCTTTTGTTAGATTTAGCAAAAAATTATGGTTCAAATGTCAAAAATTCAGTTCTCAATCTACAATATCTATTTCGTGAAGACAGTATGAATCTTGATAACGTATTCTATGGTCCAAACCTTGCTAGGGAATTATATATTTACGTTGGTTTTATCACAGGGAATTTAAGCAAAGAAAAAGAATTATTGAATCAAAAACTTAGTACACAAACAAGAAATCCCAATGGATTGTTACAAGCTCTAGGGCTTTTAAATATTTATCAACAAAATTTCGAAGAAAGTTACGCAATTTATGATAGATTGATTAATGGTTTAAAGGAAGATGATAGCAATACAAGATTTATGGGGGCAGTGGCTGCTATTGGAGCAGGATATAAAAATGCAGCAAGCTTACTTTTACAGTTATCAAAAATGGATTCTAGTGTAAACTACGAAAGTCGCTATGCACTTGGTATGCTATATCAAGAAGCAGAAAACTATAATGCCGCTGCACAACATTATAATACTATTGCCAATCATGGATTTCGGTCAGAATTTCTAGATTTCACAATAGATGATGAACGTGTGAATGCACCAGAGTAATAAGGCAATATAATGAAACAAGAATTAAGCGAATTTGAAAAACATGTTATTTTTCAAAAGGGTACAGAGCCTCCATTTACTGGAAAGTACTATAACTTTTTTGATAAAGGAATCTATATATGTCGAGTATGTGAAACTCCCTTATATGATTCAAATGCAAAATTTACAAGTCATTGTGGTTGGGCAAGTTTTGATTCCGAAATTAATCAAAATGTAAAAAGAATACCAGATAGAGATGGTATTCGCACAGAAATTGTTTGTGCTACATGCGGTGGACATCTAGGACATGTTTTTTTAGGAGAAGGTTTCACGCCAAAAAATATAAGACATTGTGTAAACTCTGCTTCTCTACAATTTGTCCCAGCAGATTCACAAACAACATAATAAACGTGCAAAAGTCATTTTTTCAGAATCAATAGTAAATACCGATATATCTATGATGAGGGACACTTGATTCTATATTCTCTATTAGGTTTATGTAAACCCAAATATACTAAAGTTTCATAGTTTTGAGAGTATTATATAAATAATCATATATTTCCCTATCCTATGACATATCAAGCGATTCTTGCTCTAAACGCTCAAGGGCGTTTTGCGTGCGTGTCTCAAAAGCTTTGTGGTAATCTTGTATCGCTTTTTGCGGGAGATTGTGCTCTTGTGCAACATATACTGCTAGCTTATCAAAAATCTGCATATACAGATTACAACTTGCCTCAAACTCTAAGCCATCGAGGCGATGGCATACATTTTCTACATCTTGCAGGGAATAAGGCACTTCAAAGCCTAGCACATCGTTTAAAGTGTGTAGATTTGTGCTGCTTAAGTAAGCAATGATTTTATAACGCAGGATAGAATCTAGCGAATGCGTATCGGTAGCTATGCGTTTTGTGGTTATAAGCTCTGTGGTGGTGGCTTGCAGATTTTGTAGGGCAGCATAGTAGCAGCTTTGCTCCTCAGTGTAGCTTTCATCGCTATTGTGTGCGTTGGTGTGTGAATTTTGAGTTTGTGCATTATGCGAAGTTGCGCTATATGTGCGTTGTAACTGCTCACATTCCTCTTGTGTTAAATCATTTAGAGAATCTAGCTTGGCTTTGGTGATAAGATTCTCTAATACAGAATCTAGGGATACAATGTTTTGTGTGGATTTGGTATTTTGTATCGATATACTCCAAGCATAGCCTATAAGACTACATAGTAGCAATGGTATTATTTTCATTTTTGCTTCTTTTATTTTTTATGGTTATATAGTATCGTCTTACTTTCTTACTACTCACTCTTAACCTCCCCGCCTTTGACAATGAGTCCTTTAGAATCTATGACTACTTCTACGCCTCCTGCCTTTATTATCACAGAATCTCCTTTAGCTATGATTTGGGTTTCGCCTACTTGGTGGATTATTTGGTTACCTGCTGTGGCAGTGAGATTGCTTTTTGATTCTATATCAGTATTATCAGAAGTGAAAGAAAGCTCTTTTTGTGTTTCAAAGGAAGTGGATTCATTACTAGAGAATAAAATAGTATCTATGGCATTGACATTAATATGGGATTGCGTGCTTATGTTTATTTCTTTTGTGCTTTGTATATCTAATGTTCCCTCTATTATCTCTTCACTATTTCCCTTTAACACTCTTACTCTCATTCCCCTGTATGTTTTGTATCTCACTCCCCCCAACCTCTACTCTCCTATCTCCTCCTATATGCTCACTACTATCCTTAGCTACTCTTAGACTATGACTTGCTCCTACATTTAGGCTATGAGATAATCCTACTATGGTATCTTTAGATAAAGCTACATTAGTTAGATATTCCCCTCCTATATTGACATTTTTAGCTAGTGTGATAGTTTGCATATGGGCTTTGTGTATAAATTCTGTATAGTTTCCTAGTATGGTAGAATCTTTATTATTCTTAATGGTTTGAGAGAAGTTATGGTTTATAGATTCACCATAGTCTTTTTGAGCTTTAAGGGTTATGTGTTCTTTGTCTTTAAGATTAGAGAATATCAGTTCATTACTGCCTTGTTCTATACTTGGTTGTGTAGTGTGAGAAGTATTGGTGTTATTTTGTATATGTGGTGTAATTGCGTTGCGTGTTTGTAGTGCTTTGTATATGTGTGTTGTGTGATGTAGTATCTTGTGTGTCTGTGTTATTATGTGTGGTGTATGTATCGATTAAAGCTTGAGAGGCAAAGGCATTTATCCTTACTCTTACTCTACCATAAGAGTCTGTATAGAGTGTATTGGCTTCTTTAGCTTATCCTCACTCTCACCAATGACTATGTCTCATGTGCTAGAGGGAGCATTAGGCTTTCTGTGGTATGAATAGAGGCAATGTCTAAGAGAAAAAGAAGTTGTAGAAACCATTATAGAATGTCTTTCAAGAATAAATCTAAAGATACTGTGATAGCAAAAAATATTTGATTATGAAATATGGGGTGGGATTTGTCTTGTGTATAAAAGCATAGTAAATACGTTAAGTAGCTTAGAGATTCTGAAATCTTTTATCATACAAAAAGATGATACATACGCTCATATTTCATTATACATAAAAGATACAGAATCACT
>CASFZH010000063.1 GCA_949299115.1 uncultured Helicobacter sp.
AGCTTATGAGTTTAGTGATAGCAGTATGAGTTATAATAGTAGAGTTGATTGTAGGGGAGATTCCACATAATTGTGTATCAATATGGTAGATTTAAGATAGGAATTTTGTAGTGTCCGTACTACAGATTTTAAAAAACTAGTTTGCAAATAGATTTCTATCTTACATCCACTCTAGATTCTCAAAATGCAATTTTTGGATATATAATAACATCTGAATATTATATAGTAATTATATCAATTATCATGTACTACTCTCGATTCTCATATCCTGCTGAATATCCAATTTTTGATAAAACTTACTTACTATAAATTATTCAGCTTCTTTATTTTCCTCTTTATTACATACACTTGCAAAGGCTACTCTATCCTTATCTCCTAAACTTACAATTCTTACACCACTTGTATTACGTCCTGCTTCCCGTATAGAATCAAGTGGCACTCGTATCATTTTGCCTGAAGTTGTAAGCACCATTAAATCCATGTGTGGTTCATTCACACTCAACACACTTACAAGTTTTCCTGTTTTATTAGTAAGTTTCATAGCTATAACCCCCTTGCCTCCTCGATTAATGACACCGTAACTCCCAGCAATGGTTTGCTTGCCAATACCTAACTCACTAATACTAAGCAACTTATCATTATCGCTTCTTATAGTTGTAGCAGCAATAACACTATCATTTTGCATTTTAAATTTAATCCCAATAACACCTTTTGCTGCACGTCCAATATCACGTATAGAATCTGCAGCAAATCTAATACATTGCCCCTCTCTTGTGGCAATAAATAATTCTCTAACATTGGAATCTATAATACTTGCACTTACTAATTCATCATTTTCATCAAGATTGATAGCCCGGATTCCATTATTGCGAATATTTTTATATTCACTCAAATTCGTTCGTTTTACAATACCTCGCTTTGTAAAAAATACCAAAGATTTGTCATTATTAAAATCACTTGTAGTAATAGTCGTCATAATTTTTTCATTTTCTTGCAAATTAATAAGATTCACGACTGCTTTGCCAATAGCTATTCGTCCTGCCTCTGGTATTTTATATACTTTTAACCAATAGAGCTGTCCGCAGTTTGTAATAAATAAAATAGTATCATGTGTATTTGCTACAAAGAAAGATTGTATAAAATCATCATCATGCGTATTAGCACTAATTTTACCTTTACCACCCCTATTTTGTTTTTCATATGTCTTTAATAAAACACGTTTGACATATCCTCGATGACTCATTGTAACAACGACTGGTTCATTGGGAATTAAATCTTCGACATCTATGGCATCATAGTTTTCTTCTATAATAGTTTTGCGTGGAGAAGAAAAAAGTTCTTTTGTTTCTTGCAATTCCTGTCTGATAACATCATTGAGCTTTTCTTCACTTTTTAAAATAGCAGTCAACTCTTCCATGAGTATTAACAAATCCTGATATTCTTTCTCTATTTTATCTCTCTCCAACCCTGTTAGACGTTGCAGTCGCATGTCTAAGATAGCTTTGCTTTGCAATTCGCTGAGACTATATTCATTCATCAAAGATTCTTTAGCTATATCTGTATCAGCACTATTACGAATAAGTGCAATGATTGTATCAATATGATCCAATGCTATACGTAATCCCTCTAAGATATGCACTCTCGCTTTTGCTTTTTCCAAGTCAAAAATGATTCTACGGATAACAATAGTTTTTCTATGAGAAATAAAAATATCTAAAAGTTCTATGAGTGTAAAAATCTTTGGTTCTTTTTCCTCTATAGCTAGAAGTATGATTCCAAAAGTTACTTCCATAGCACTTGATTTATAAAGATGATTGAGTACAATTTCACTCATAGCTTCTTTTTTTAATTCTATAACGAGACGCATACCATCTTTATCAGACTCATCTCTTACCTCAGAAATGCCTTCTACAACTTTTTCTTTTGCAAGCGAATCAATTTGTTCAAATAATCGTGCTTTATTAACTTGATAGGGGATCTCATCAACTACAATGACATCTTTTGTTTTTGTTTGTTCGATATGTACTTTTGCACGGATTCTAATCCTACCTCGTCCTGTTTTATATGCCTCAACGATTCCCTGTTTGCCATATATAATCCCACCTGTTGGGAAATCTGGTCCTTCTACAAACTGTAGAATATCATATATTTCAGATTCTGGATTATCAATACGATAGATTAAAGCATCAATGATTTCATCTATTCTATGTGGAGGTATAGAAGTCGCCATGCCAACAGCTATACCATTTGAGCCATTAACAAGGAGATTGGGCAAACGAGTTGGTAATATACTTGGTTCCTTAAGACTATCGTCGTAGTTTGGGATAAAATCTACCGTATCTTTATCTAAATCACGCAACATTTCTTCGCTAGCCTGTGTCATACGTGCTTCCGTATAACGCATAGCAGCAGCTTTATCACCATCAACAGAACCAAAATTCCCTTGTCCATCAACCAATTCTAATCGCATTGAGAAATCTTGTGCCATACGCACCAAAGCATCATATACAGCAGTATCACCATGGGGGTGATATTTACCAATCACATCTCCCACTATTCTAGCACTTTTTTTGTATGGACTTCTATGTGTAAGATTAAGCTCATTCATAGCATACAAGATTCTACGATGCACAGGTTTTAATCCATCTCGCGCATTTGGTAAAGCACGTCCAACAATAACACTCATTGAATAGTCAAGATAACTCTCCTTGATAGAATCATCAATACGCACTTCTTTAATAATAGTATTATCTAATAAATTATCCATAATATAATACTCCTTAAAACTTGTTATTCTATCGAAATCTTCCTTAAGACTTTTTAAAAATTAGATGTATCTATGATTAAATCAATATTGTTTTAAAAAGTATGTAAATAATATATTGAAACATGAAAAAATATATAAAATTATACTTTTAGATATATAGAGCGAAATAAATAATTCGTGTAATATAATTCTAACACCAAATAATATTTTGTTAATTGTAGTTTACAGTATTTCATAAAATTATATAATTCAAATAGAATTATTACCAATGGAGTAAGGTGCAATTAAACTAAAATTTGTGTAATACAATTACAGGACTTTAGCAAATAAGTACGAAAGGAAGATTTGCAATATTGCAATAACTGGTATTAATAACATCTTAATTGCATGAAGCATTCAATAAAAAATAAAATCTTGTGAAATATTACCCACAATGAAATACTAATAGGCGAAATACTAGAGTTGCAAAATATGATAGAAGTTTCTAAAAGAGATAAAATTGAGAGCTGTATGCAAGAAGTCATGTATATAAGACGCACACAATGCTCAAACTAATCATCAAAAACAATTGTGATGAAAATTATAAGCAACTCAAAGTAAATTAGACAAACAACCTCTTAAGCATTGCTAATAACTTTGCACAGAAGAGTTACCAAAAAACTACCAATTAAAAGTAATCTTGAGGACATCAAGATTACTATAAAAAACTAGATTTTAGTTTGCTCTATCAAATCAAGTAGAAATATATTTAGTAAATTAGGAAGTTATGGCAAATTATTTCAACAATAAAACAAAAAAGATTTATTATTTTATTTCTCACATCAAGATAATTCGTCATATTTGCCTTAGAATATGTATGTTGCATTTTTCTTGATTATCAAAAACATTAGAAAATTAACTTATTATTTTAATGCAATACGTCATTATTGCTATTATTATTTTGTGCTTATATTCATTATATCAATATAATTCCCTACTCTGCTACACAAAATTTTATATTAATTAGGTTTTTTGCATAATTTTTTATATACTGGATATGGGTGGATATTTCACAAATATCTTGATTTATATCCTTTTTACTATATTTTCCATTGCCAAAATATCTAAAGAAGTAAGACATCAAATCATATTCATCACAAAATACAAGATTCCAATATAACAATATTTCGCATAATAGTAACTTTCTTGCTTATTTTCTATCGCTACTTATTGCTATTATTTTCTTTACATTTGTCTATTTTTTTTTGAGCAAATACTCTTTTATATAACTACATTTTGCTTCTAGATTATCTAAACACTTTTTACATGCTCTATTTTTGATACAAATCTCACATAGAAATAATTCAACAACCATCTTTGATATAGTATTTTGTATATTATATAACCTCTATTCTCATGAGGTCAAACTAAACTTCATAATTCAATATCAAATAATGTAATACTTAAAGAATATTTGCAAAATTAGATTGATTTTCTCAAATTTCTCATGAAATATTTTTTAGAAAATAAGTTAAAAATAAATATTCAAACTTTTTCTGACAAATTAAAAATATGAATATTATTTACTCAAATCCTTACCAAAATATTTAACACTAAGAGCACTTATTTTACCATCATCAATAGCACGTTTTAAAGCTTTAGAAACTTTATCCTTAAGAACAATATTCCCTTTATTAAATACAAAAAATACCGGTGTTTTATCTAATACTATATCTGTTTGTTCTAATTCTATATTTTGTGCTTTGGCGATATTAATAGAGCTTATTGGTTCACCAATAATAGCTTGTATACGATTAGTCCCCAAATCAGCAATAAGTGCTGGTGGATTTTTATAGTACACAATTTCAATTCCTAATTCAGGGTGCTTTTTAAGATAACGTTCTAAATCTAGGGCATAATTAGAACCTAAAGAAACACCAATTTTCTTGTGATGCAATTCGCTAAAATCTTTAATGCCACTTCCTTTTAGCACTATCACACCACTTATATCATTAAAATATGAATAATCTGAAAAAATATATTTTTCTTCTCTCTCTTTTGTCTTTGTGATTTGAAACGCTAATATATCAAACTTTCCACTATCAAGCCCCACAAATATTGCATTCCATGGAACTCCATTAAATTGAAAATCTAAATCTTTATCATATTCAGCTATAAGACGCAACACATCGGCATCATATCCACTTACAACATTGTTGTTGTCAATATAAGCAAATGGACGATAAGAATTTCCAGTACCAACCTGAACCTTTTGTGCATTTATAATATTAAATAAAGTAAGACATGCTCCTAAAACAATAACAATAGACTTCATTTTTGCTCCTTAAAAAACTTTAAATATTCTGTTCCAAAGTAAGCAATAATTAATCTATCAATATCACCATTTGATAGTGCTTTTTGTAAAGCATTGTCAAACTTCATAGCTAACTCCTGTGAATCTTTGCGAAAAAGAAAATATATAGGAACTTTTTCAAAATAAAAATCTGTAACTTGTATTTGTACATTCTGAGCTTTTGCATAATCAAGTGCTGCTATCGGATCATTAATTATCGCAGATACTCTACCATTTGCCAAATCTGCAATAAGTGCAGGTGAGGTTTTATAATATATAATTTGCAAATGTAAGTTTGGATTTTCTTTAACAAAAGATTCTAAATTTTTAGCATGGTTTGAACCTATTGTAACACCAATTTTAGATTTTTTAAGATCTTTGATGTCCTTAGCTACCGAATCCTTTCCCACTATTAATCCACTCACTGCATAAAAGTAGGGATATTGAGAAAATAAATATTTCTCTTCTCTATCTTTTGTTTTAGCAATTTGATTTGCTACTATATCAAATTTAGCAGAATCTAAACCACTAAAAATTGAATTCCAACCTACAGATACAAATTCTATTTTATCATTTTGCATGTATTTTGCCACCACTTTTACTACATCATTATCAAAACCACTTGCTTCACTCTTATGATTAAGATAAGCAAAAGGTTTGTAGGCATTTTCACTTCCTACACGTATTGTTTGTGCATATAATATACTCATAGTCAATATGCAATATAACAAGATTTGTTTCATGGTAATCCTTTCATTTAAGTACGATATTCATCAAAATATTGCATTGAAAGATCTTCAAGCTTACCGCTCATTTTTGCTTGAAGTAAGGCTTTTAAGACCCTGTCTTTCAATATCACTTTGTTTTTAGGAAAAACAAAGAAAACTGGAGTGCATTGCAATACTAAATTGGTTACACTATTTTTTATATTGCGTGCTTTCGCACAATCAAGTGTTACAATAGATTTATTTAAGAGAACATCAATTTGATTATTAGCAAGGGTAAGAAATTGTATGCCATAATTTTTAAAATATATAATTTTTACATTCAAATCCTTATGTTTAGATTCCCAATCCTCTACCTTTAAAGCCTGATTTGAACCTATAACGACACCAATCTGCTTATTTTTTAAATATTCATAAGAAGAGGTATAAAAATTTTCTTTAACAACAAAATTTAAGGATATATAAAAATACGGTATATCTGAAAAAATGTATTTCTCTTTTCTTTCTTGTGTTTTTACAATCTGATGAGCCAATATATCAAACTTTCCACTATCAAGTCCCACAAACAAGGCATTCTGCACTAAAGGGTACAAACTAAGATGTAAAGTTGTATCATAGTATTCTAACATCTTTAGCACATCAATATCAAAGTCAATAACCTCCATATCAGCATCAAGATAGGCGAAAGGATTGTATGTGTTACCTGCACCAACTTGTATCGTCTGAGCATAAGAATACCACACACACAGAATCATCGCATACAATAATATCCTTAACATTTTTCCATAAAACTCCAAAATTATTCTCTGCAATCATTTATGTAATTTTAACAAACTAATATAACAAAAAATAAAATTTATATGTAATTAAAGTAATTTTAATAATAAAATTTTCATAAATATATAATTTTATATAAGACCTTTAAAAAGAACTTTTTCTTACTATTATCATTCTGTGAACCAATCGTTTCTTGCAATATACATAACATAATGTTATTCAACTATAAAATATGGATTAGTCATATCCTCTTTGTTGTAACATAAGGGTTGTTGTGTATAGTAATCATAAGTCATTTTTCCGCATTCTCGAACAATTGCATCAGCCGCTGCAATATCCCATTCTTTTGTTGGAGCTAATCTAGGATAACAATCTGCTTCACCACTTGCCACTAAACAAAGTTTAAGAGAACTACCGATAAAAATAATTTCCTTTTGTTTAGGTATTTTAAGGTTATCAATAAAATTTTGAGTTTCTTCATTTAAATGCGATCTACTGGCTACAATCTTATAGACATTATCGTTTCTTTGTAATGGAATAATCTGATAATTTTTATACGCTCCACCACCTTTTTTAGCACTATATAAAAGATCGAGGGCTGGTGCATAAACTACACCAAGTACTGGACTATTTTTATATATCATGCCAATATTGATTGTCCACTCATCATTTTTTTTTATAAAATCTTTTGTACCATCAATTGGATCAATGCAAAAATAATATTCCCATTCTCTACGCACAGCATACGGAACACTTTTATTCTCTTCAGATATGATAGGAATATGAGGAAACAAAACAGAAAGATTCTTGCAAATAATTGTATTGGCAACCATATCAGCTTCTGTAACAGGCGACATATCGTCTTTATATGTTGCATAAAAATCTTGATTATATATTTTCAATGCCTCCATTCCAGCTTGTCTCGCAATATCATTAATGATCTCTAGTGGAATCGTATCCAACATAATCACTCCTTTATCATACATGCAATATGTATTGGCTAGTTACTTATTAATATAATCAACAATCACACATCTCAAAAACAACATTATATTTTATATACTACTAAATACAAAATATTTAGAGCAAACACAAAATATATTCTTATGATATTAGAAATAACTGCAATATTTCAATATATGTTATATGTTAACAAGAAAAAATATTCAATAAAAAATATCAAATCAAAATGCAATCATTACAACTCAAATATTTATTATTTATGTCCGCACCAATGAACGTGTCATAACATTATCAATAAGTCCATACTTAGCAGCCTCTTGTGCACTCATATAAAAATCTCTTTCACAATCTTGTGTAATTTTTTTGACACTTTGCCCAGTATTTTTAGCAAGAATATCATTAATAATAGTCTTTAAACGCAGAATCTCTTTTGCTTGAATCTCAATATCTGTTGCTTGTCCTCTTGCACCACCTAGTGGTTGATGAATCATGATTCTCGCATGCGGCAATGCGTATCTTTTTCCTTTTGTTCCGCAACTTAACAAAAATGCACCCATGGAAGCTGCTTGCCCTACGCAGATTGTGCAAATATCTGGTCTAATATAATTCATCGTGTCATAAATACTGAAACCACTTGTAACACTACCACCGGGTGAATTAATATATAAAAAAATATCTTTTTGTGGATCTTCTGCTTCTAAAAATAACAACTGTGCCACAATAGAACTTGCCACATTATCATCTATCTCACCACCAAGCATAATGATTCTATCTTTTAACAGACGAGAATAAATATCATAACTTCGCTCACCTCTACCTGTTTTTTCAATAACATAAGGGATATAATTCATAATAATACCTTCATTAAAATTAATGTTTACACACAATACATTAAACTATTCAAACTAACCGAACCTCTATAAAAAATTAAATTTGCAAAGGCATCACTTTTTCAATCCATTGTGTTTATCCAAAAGATGCGTAATTACCCTATCTTCAATCATCGCCATTTTAACTGCTGGTAAAAGATTATTCTTACGATATTGCTCAATGACATCTTGCGGATTCTGTCCGTTCATCATAGAATCATAATAAAGAGCTTGGAATACTTCATTATCATCAACATGAATTTTCTCCTGCTTTGCAAGTTTATCGACAATAAAAGTTACCTTTACACTTGTAGTAGCTTTTTCTCTTTGTGCTTCATATAAGTCCTTACTTTTATCTTTATTATTTTGTAATTCTTGGATTTCTTCCTGTTTTAACATTGATATTTCATTATTAAAAAGCACATTCATTTCTTGTTCTAAAATATTCTGTGGCAAATCAAAGTTAAATGCTTTAGCAATATTATTTAATACTTCTTCTTTCAGTTTTTCATTATAAAGCTTTAATTTTGCCTCTCTTTGCAAATCATTTTTTACTTGTTCTCTCAATATTTCTAATGTATTTTTTTCTTCATCACCCAATACTGCTTTAGCAAATTTATCATCAAGCTTAACTTCCCCTCTCTGTTTAATAGCATTGAGTTTTACTGTAAATTGTGCTGCCTTTCCTGCAAAATTTGCTACTTGATATTCTTGTGGAAAAGTTACATTAATAGTCTTTTCTTCTCCAATTTTCATGCCAATCAAAGCTTCTTCAAAACCGGGTATAAATTGATTAGATCCAATCGTTAATTCAAAGCCGTGTGCTTTTCCGCCTTCAAATGCTTTACCCTCTATAAATCCTTCAAAATCAATATTAGCAATATGCTCCTTTTCTAATATTGTAGAATTAGATTCTACAATAGGTGCACGTGCTTTTGCAAGTTGAATCAATCTTTCATCTATTTGCGTGTCTAGGATTGTTTCTAATGTAAATGTTGGTATACAAGAATATATATTATCTATGTCAAATTTAGGAGTTATTCCTATTTTTAGTTCAATATCAATACCTTCTTTATTTTCTTCAAATTTTGAAATTAATGGCTGTCCAATTACATCTGTTTCGTTTAAGCCTAATTCCTTTATAGCATTTGCATAGAATTCATCAATACTTTTTTGTCGCGATTCTTCACGTAGATTTTCTTTATAACGCGATTTGACTAAGCTCACAGGCACTTTCCCGCGCCTAAAACCATCAACTTTTATAGTTTTTGCATATTTATTTGCAAGAGAATCTATATAGTTATTAATGGTTTCTGAAGTAATTTTTCCACTTGCATGTGCATTTGCTTCATCAACTCTTTGTACATTCATAGCTATCCTTAAGGGTTTTATAAGTATAATTTCGTATTGTAACGAAATTTTTATTTTTTGTAAATCTTTAAGGAGCAAAAATGCTGGAAAAAATTAACAATATGACAGATTCACAAAATCGTGCAGAATTGAAAATTCCAAGTATTATTAATCTCAAACAAAAACTTTGTATTACCAAAAATCTTTCACCAAACTTCGGTGAAATTATATCTGTGGAGACAAATATTATCAAAGCCACTGGTCTGTCTCCTAGCGTTGGCGATGTCGTATGGCTTATTCGTAGCAATGATACGCGTACAGAAGGCATTGTGATTGCGACGCATAAAGAAATTTTTAGTATCAGTCCATTTAGTTTTACAGAGGGCTTTAAAAGTGGTGATAAAGTAATAATTGCTAAAGAGGGATTGCATATCCCTGTAGGCAATGGGCTACTTGGAAGAGTTATTAATCCGCTTGGTGCACCACTTGATGACAAAGGAAATTTAAACACACAAGCACATGTCCCAATTATCAGCCCTCCAATATCTGCTTTAAAGCGTGGGCTGATTGATGAGGTCTTTAGTGTTGGGGTAAAAAGCATAGATTCTCTTTTAACATGTGGAAAAGGGCAAAAAATGGGAATATTTGCTGGCTCTGGTGTCGGCAAATCTACGCTTATGGGTATGATTGTAAAAGGTAGTATAGCACAAATTAAAATCGTAGCATTAATCGGTGAAAGAGGCAGAGAAGTACCTGAATTTATTGAAAAAAACTTGGGAGGAAATTTAGAAAATACAGTGCTTGTTGTAGCTACAAGCGATGATTCTCCGCTTATGCGAAAATATGGAGCTTTCTCTGCTATGGCAATAGCAGAATATTTTAAATCTTTGGGGCATGATGTATTATTTATCATGGATTCTGTAACACGTTTTGCTATGGCACAAAGGGAAATTGGTTTAGCACTGGGAGAACCCCCAACAAGCAAAGGTTATCCACCCTCTGTTCTTAGCCTTTTGCCACAACTCATGGAACGAGCTGGCAAAGAAGATGGCAAAGGGAGTATCACCGCCTTTTTTACTGTACTTGTAGAAGGTGATGATACCAATGACCCAATAGCGGACCAAAGCAGAAGTATTTTAGACGGACATATTATGCTTGATAGAAATTTAACAGATTTTGGAATTTATCCACCCATTAATATTCTCAATTCATCTTCAAGAGTAATGAACGATATAATTTCAGATGAACACAAATTGGCAGCCAGAAAATTTCGCAGAATGCAAGCATTGTTAAAAGAAAACGAAGTGCTTATTAGAATTGGCAGCTATCATAAAGGTAGTGATATAGAACTTGATGAAGCTATTGATAAAAAAATGCAAATAGAAGAGTTTTTGGGACAAGACGAGAACATTCAAGTGAGTTTTGAGGAGAGCATAACACAAATGATTAACATCACTAAATAATATAAAACTTTAAATGATGTTGGTATCAATCGAAGTAAGAATTGCGTCTTGCAAATAAATTTGTGAAAGATTTGTTTTATTTGATTGATATTTTGATAAAAAAACTACTCTATATTCTCTAAAATTATACGAATCATATAAACAAAATAATATAGGATTCTAAGAAAGTGCTTAAACCCTATGAACAAATAATCATAGAAATTTTGCTCGACAGATAAAAATATAATAATGACAAAACATAAACACAAACAATTATATTTTAGCAAAAATACAACAAGCTTCTGTCTATCACGGCTAAAGTAGTGGTGATATATTTATTTTTTACATATTTTTATGTATTCATACATCAAAGGCATTGGTTGTGATAGCAAAGTCTTGCAAATATGGAGCGAGCCTTCTAGCAGTGAAGCCCAAGTGGATAGAGCAGAGGCTGTAAGCAAAAGCCAAGATAAATAAGACATGATAAAGAACAACAAGAAGGCAATAGTACTAGAGTTTTACCTTCATATCAGATATAGACTCAAAACAGCAAAATGAAGTAAGATAGATGTTTAGATTCTGACAACACTTTGTTAAATACTTGAGATTCTAGAAATATTGTGTTAGATGTTTCACCTATACTTGACATAAGAGAGATAGTGGCAAGCCTATGAATATGACAAACCAAAGTCAGATAACTGCAAATAAACATAAAAGCCATATTACAATACATAAATATGTAATTACAAATCAATACAATAGAATCTCTTTTTGTATCTCACACATGAGACTATGCAAAGAGATATAGGCATAGATTCCATGTCATATTGAGGCAAAGCCGAAATATCTACAAGAGAGAATCTAGAATCCCCACTATTGTATTCTATTACGATTCTTGATTCATTTTGCTTTTTAATGTTATTGCATGATTGCTATTATAATGTAAGTGGTTTGTCAAATATTACACAATGAATAATGAAAGGCTATTAATGAAAACATTGAACGCACACAAGCAAATGTGCAAAAAGACTTTGTTAATGAAGTCTTTAACGTATGCAAACCTAACAATATGGTATTGTTATAATATCTTACAAACAACATTCATCTTCTTAACTTTTGTTTCCTGCATAGAGAAATTATCCAATATCCATTCAATAATGCCTCTATTACTATTTAATACAAGCTTACATTGCATGTTTAAAATTAAAGTCTTACTCTTACTAAATAGAATAAAAATGACTACACTTTGATTGTAAATGTGGATATAAATCACAGGTTTTAATATATTTGGGGTATAAGATATTTAAGAATAAGATTTCTTTCATGCCATTGCTACAAAGATTGTTGCAGGGATTTTATGGCAATTTAAGTTTTAGATTCTATCATATCTATGTTGATAAGCATTTAGATTCTCTACCCACACGATAATTTCTGTTATTTTTCAAAACTCCAAGTTTTAAGAACAAAATATATAAATGTTACCTTCCACTTATTGTGTCCTCATTTTGTAACACACTTCTTTTTCTCATCAATGGGACATGTAATTTTAGTGTAGAAGTGAAATTTCCTGATACGACAAATCTTTTGACACATATCATTACTCTTGTCGCTATTTTTTCTACACTGATTAAAAAAATTATAATATGTTTAGGTCGTATAAAGTTTTTGGTTTTTACCTTAAAGTAAAACAAAGACCAGATTCTAAACTCAACACATATTCATAAATCACCCAATATTGAAAATCTAAACTTCTTTACAAGTTACGTACCCTATTACCCACTACGCTCCCAGCAAAACCCATTTTATACATACTATTGCGATTCTTTTATTTCCTTCCATATTCTTGCAGGTAGCTCTATATCATATTCATAAATTTTTTGCTCCATTGTGTCAAGATAAGCATCAATGTTTTCTGAAGTTACTATATGTGTCTGTGTGGCGATAGCATCAAGCTGCATAGAATTCATATCATCATTATAATGCGTTGAATCAAAATAATTACCTAAATTATCGGCATAATCTAAGTCATCAAAGCCATATATTTTAATATTTGATATATCTTTGCTTAAAAACACAAAATAACGTAATACATTTTTATACAGATAAAAATCGTCTACTTCAACCTGCAGTCTATATGTCATTCTAGTATGTGCAGGAATAACAAGATGAAACGTTGTGTGTGGATTATTTTTAGCAAGAATGATAATATTATCATAAAGATAGTTTTTATGTTTTTCATAATCGATTTCATGAGGAATAGGATTAAATGGATATTTTTCTAAATTCTCTAATCTTTCTAAAATTTTCTTTTCTGCTCCTTGATTGTATTCTTTACTAAACCACTCTTTAGCTCCATCTAAGACAGATTGCTTAGTAATATGAGATGGTTCTCGAAAGATTTGCCTATAATCATTTTGATCTCCTACACATTTAGGATTTTTAGACCACATTAATGCACAAGCCACAAATTTAAAATCATAATACACCTTCATATCATTTATCGGATTATCATCGTAGAGATAATCAAATTTACTCGTATCACGGTCCCGTGTTTCAGTAAACCAATCAAATGACACAATAATATCTTTTAGTGCTTTATGTTGCAAAGCATAGTGTAACACGACTTTCTTATCTGATAATCCAGACCCCGGCATTGTAAGATTAACCCATTTACCGCCAAGCTTTGATTCCGCTTCAAACACATTTGTTCCCATTAGCATTGATGAACCCATAATGATGGAATCAAAATCATAAAAATCTATAATTCCCTTAGATTGCCATCTTGAATGCCCGCTTAATTGAAAAAATGTCGTCTCTCTGAAGTAGGGCTTATGATAAACTTGCAATGGATCATAGAGATAAAGAAATAATACTATAATAACAAGAAAAGGCATTGGGAGAAAAAGAGTAAGAATAATAAATTTTTTATAAGGATTCATGTTATACCTTAAAAATTAAAGTAGATAAATTCATTATAAGCATTAAATGCAAGACTAATAAGTGGTATATACAACAAGAATATTGTCCATATAATAGTTTTATAATTAACCTTAAAAGCATTCATTTGTAAAATGCTATTTTTTGTATATAAAACTATAATAAATGCAAGAATTAAATATATTAATGTTTCATTGCGACCATATATATTTTGGAGTAACAAAGGTATTCTTATTTTTTCGGGCAATTCTACCCATGTGATGCCAAACATTCCTTTTAAGAGATTGCATGCACCTTGTATATTTTCAGCTCTAAAGAATATCCATGCAATATTGACAAAGTTAAAGGTA
>CASFZH010000064.1 GCA_949299115.1 uncultured Helicobacter sp.
AAGTATATCTAAATTTTACTATGTTTAGTATTATTTTTAGAATAACTTTTAAAAAATAAGGCTAGGGGGCGTAAGCCTCCGCACTTTTTGGGTTGTGATTATAAAAATTTAATAGTTTAGAAGTGTCTTTATTGTCTAGTTTTGTCATATAAAGTCTTAAAAGTCTTGTAGTATAATAAAAAAGCCCCCTTTCTTTATAAGCCTTGTAAAAGACTGAAAAGATTGGGGGCAAATTCCAACTTTAAAGGATAGCTATAAGAAACATAGCAAAAAGCGTCCTTTGAAAGTATTATACCTCAAATTTAGCCTTTTTTGGTTTAATTTTGAGATTATACTTAAGAGATAACGCTTTTAGGGGCATAAAGCCCCAGCCTTTTGAAGTGGATTTAAAAACATAAGCAAAAACATAAAAATCATACGATTTGTTTCTTTGCCTCTCAAAGTCCATAAAATAGGGGATTATAAGATAAAAATGTGTACAAGCTCACGTTTCAAAACGAACTATAAAAGATGTTTTTAAACCTATTCAATATGTATGATTATCATCACAACCCAAAAAGTGCGGAGGCTTACGCCCCCTAGCCTTATTTTTTAAAAGTTATTCTAAAAATAATACTAAACATAGTAAAATTTAGATATACTTTACTTTTAGTGTAAGGCGTTTTCTATGTTTTTTCATAGTAACACCTTTTAATTAGGATTGTTGCCCCTTATTGCTAAGGGGCTTTTTTATTATACAAAAACTTTTTTAAGACTACAGATGACTAAATTCCTACTTGGCACAATAGCTACATTATTACTTACATTAACATTCTTTATCTACAAACACAATAAGACTTTGCAAGACTTAGAGCATGAGAAATACAAAAATCTCTCTTTAGAATCTAAACTCCAAGATTCTAATAATGCCCTAGAAAAAATACAGCTTGATACACAAAGCTATCTAAAAGGTAGAGATAAAGAAATACAACAGATACAAGATAAATACACCAAGTTATTACAAGAGCATACAAGACAAGAGAGAGCCTTGCAACAAGCAAATACACATTCTTTGCATACTCAAAAACATGCCACACAAAACCATATTAGTAGTCAAGTAAAACTTGACAACTCACATAATGCTACAGATACAAGCAAAAAATCAGTTAGTAAGCATTCCTTACATACTCAAAATAGAGATGTTTCGGATATTACATATCCTCAACATGACGTAGATGTTTCGACTTCGTCTCAACATGACACAAAAGACCAAGACATCAGGACTCGTCATTCTGAAGGAGTGCGTAGCACGACTGAAGAATCTACAACAGAATCTAAAATTAAAGGTTTAGATTATTCACATTCGAAAGACATGACAAAAAATATTAGATGTTTCGCTAACGCTCAACATGACGTCTTGAATATTCTTAGATTTTTAGATGTTTCGACTTCGTCTCAACATGACAAGAAGCATTTCGGTTTTCTTAATAAATCAAATAGTACCCACAATGACAATTCACATAATTTCAGTTATTCGGAAATTCCGAACAACTTAAATTCTAATGGCAATAGTTTCCAAAATGGAAATACTTGCATGCTATCTTTACAACACTGCCAATTACAGATACAAACTGCTAAGACTATGCTACAACAGGCTTTACAATAAACCGATATTCAGTAGTTTTGTTTTTCTATTACACTACATTAGTGTTTAAAAGGAATACTATGTTATATATATTTATGGGCTTTGTATTTGGATATGTAACAAGTTTATAAGACTTGTTGAGAAAAATGCAAAAAGGAAAAAATAATGTTTTTTGCAATAGGTTTTATTTTTGGTTTTGTATGTAGCATTGTCTTTTTTATTTATGGTAGAAAAAGAAATTATTTTTAAGTTTGTTATCGTTAGTTTGCTTGTCTATTAAGTGGGCATTGTTTCTTAAGTATATTGCATGTATTGGTATCTTTTTGTAAATTTTGACAATGAAAAGAGAAGTATAAGCCATCTTTAAAAGTAGTTTCAACAATGTATTCTCTATAATCTCTAAATATTGTTTCTACACAGGTAGCATATTGTCTTGTGTATTTTGGTTTTTTAATGATATGTCTAGCTAGGCTAAAACCAAGAGTAAAACCAACTATAAAACCAATAATGACATATATAAAATCCTTAACATTTATATTTTGCAAGAATAACAAAAAATCAAGCCACATATTGTAATCTTAAACTTTTATCTCTATAATAAAAAAGCCCCCAATCTTTAAAAGATTGGGGGCAAATCTCACTTCCAAAGGATTCGCTATGAAAAAACATAGCAAAAAGCGTCCTTTGAAAGTATTATACATCAAATTTAGCCTTTTTTGGTTTAATTTTGAGATTATACTTAAAAGGTAACGCTTTTAGGGGCTTATGCCCCAGCCTTTGAAGTGGATTATTAAGAATACATTTATAAAAATTATATTCTTACTTGAACTCTAAAACAACAAGCTTTTATACCAATTACCCGATATTCAAGTTTTTTACATTTCTTTCTATAATACACAAGTTATTATTGTAATAAGGAATGTAGTATGCCAAACAATGAGAAACCACAAGACTTAACAACAGGTGATGTTTATATAACAGAAAAAAATTTAGCAGAAATATTGCAAAAACTCAATCAAAACTTAGGTGATGAAACACTCAAAGACATCATAGAACAACAAAAAGAGGCTTTAGAGCAGTTAAACAAAGAGTTTTCCGAGCAATTACAAGAGAAAAACGACATTATCGCAGATTTAGAAAAGCAATTAAATGATTTATTGCTTAATCAACCAGTAGACCCGAATAATCCAACCATTGGAAATACATTAGTGGAGTTAAAAAAGCAAATTGATACGCTTAGGCAGGAACTAACCCAGCATTCACAAGAAACAGATTTAGAACATGCCGAGATTATAAAGGATTTAGAGGCAAATACACAAAATGATACGACACAAACACAAGAAATAGAGGCTTTAAAGCAAAGATTAGATAATTTAGAGAATGGTTTAAGCCCAGATTTTGTTTTAGATGAGATATTAAAAGACCCTATAAAAGCCCAAGAGATTATAAAAGAGATATTAAAAAATCCACATAATTTCCCGCCTTTTAATTTGAATCCTTTAGTCGATGCAAATAGTGATATTTTCGCACAAGTTAGAGAAACTCTCAATACCGCCAGAGAGCTTTTAAGACTTTTAAGCACCTTAGATTATATTAATAATGATTTCCAAACTGATGTCAGTAAGTTTAAACAGGAATTAGAACAAGCCCTCAATGATATTTTAAATAAAAGAGATGAAACCTTAAAGCAGTTTGAGACTATTATACAAGCCCTAGAGCAAGAAATTAAAGATATGCGTATTGTTTTAGATTCTATGCAAAAAGAAAGCGATGCCTACAAACTGTTGAGAGATGAAATGAAGTGGTATTATGATGAAGTCTATGCGTATTATGTGCTATGTGATGATTATGCGACCTTTTGTCATAATATAAAGAATGATTGTATCACATTACGAGATGATATGAAAGCCATTCAAATAGATATAGAATCTATCAAAGAGGAAACACGAAATTATAGAGACCAAGTGGAGTTTTGGCATACGTCTTTAGTGAATATGGGATATGATAAGCTTGTCGCTAAAGTCAATCAATTAGAAGCCATGATTAACGCTATGGCAGAACAAAAAAGACAAGAAGTCTTAGAAGCTATAAATGCGTTAGGCGAACGATTAAAGCAAGAGCTAAAAGAACTTTTCTTAGATTATAAGGCAATATTACAAGGAAACTTTGCAAAATATACCAATGATTTGGATACTTTGAGTAAGGAAATCATAGAATTAATAGATGATAAAAAGTTAGAATCACTAGACCAAATTAATATCGCTACTTTATCAAGTTTAGCAAGTTTGCAAAGTGCAAAGCAAATCGCAGTAGATTTAATCAAATATACCACAGATGAGGGCATAGAAGAGCTTACACAACATAAAAGCGATTATATCGTAGAATTGCAAGATATAAAAGTCGATGCTATTAATAGCATTAATGAAAATTTTGCTAGTAGTGGCAAAGGCTTTTTAGCTGAACTTGCACGAATTAATAATGAAATAGCCCTTTTAAAACAAGGCGTCTTTGCAGCAAATGTCAATTATATAACCGAGCATATTACAGCTACACAAGAATGGACTACTCCAAATGATAACACGATACGCAATTATTTTATTTTATTGCAAGGTAGTAGCGGATATGATAATTCAAATACAAGTGGAGGAGTAGTAAGCTTTGGAAGTTATAGAAGTGTGAATGGTGGATTAGGAAATGCACAAGGACGTGGTAATAGTGGCGAGAGTGCGTTTTTAGTCTTAAGCCTAGAGCCAAATACCACGATACCGATAACTATTGGCGAGGGCAGAACTAAGGGCTTTGTGAGTATTACGTATGCGGACTCTACACAGCCTTGATATGTTTTTGGGCGTGAGCTTGTCCAAATGTTTATTAGTTTTTGATTTTATATTCATAATTCATATAATTCATGGTCATTAATAATACATTGCTACAATAAAAAAGCCCGATTAAGCTGCTAACTTAATCGGGCGAATCTCCTATTTCCTAGCGATAGGCTAAGAAAGGAGGCAAAAAAATGCATAAAATTATTATAGCATTAATTATAATAACTTTGGTAACAACATTGCCACTTTATTAAAAATTAACTAAATAATTGTATTTTCTTGTATGCTAGGTAACAAGGAAAGGAGCATTTAAGCCCCCTTTCTTTTTTAGATTCTTCAGTCGTTTTCACTCCTTCTAGTCATGACAGGATAATTAACGCAGTAAAACTTTTTCATAATGACGTTATGTCTAACTTCCCCGATATTGCTTACTTTTCACAATACTTATAAGATTTTAAAAAAATTATAAGGATATTTGTATGCAGGCACAAGATGGGATAACTTATGGCATTATCATGAATGATACGATTGTAAATCTATTCACAAAAGACCAAATGTCCGCATGGAATGAAAATGATTTACATGTGGTAGAGATTCCAAAAGATAAATTAGACAGAATCAAAGTAGGCACAAAGTATAAAGACAATGCCTTTATTATTGAAAACTACATTCCGACAAAAGAGAATATTCTGTATGCGTTATTAGAGGATAACGCAGTCAAAAGCTTTTTTACAAGAGAATCTATAAAGCAATATATCGATACTTGGCATGTGGTAGAGATTCCACAAGAGCTAGAAAGATTTATTGATATAGGCAGTGTGTATGATACACAAACACAAAGCTTTATTCTTGATATAGAAAAGGCAAGACAAATACGCATGAGTGAAATAACCAATGCTTATAATAATGCGATTATTGAAATAATGGGCGAAAACACACCTATAAGTGAGATGTTAAGCTGGGAGACACAAGAAAGAGAGGCAAAGGCTTACTTAGAAACAAAAGACATGACACAAGCCCCAAGTATTAGCCTTATGGTACAAACACAAGATAGAGATTTAGAGGAATTTGCTAATAAGATTATAGAAAAAGCCAAAAATTACAGAAAAGTAAGTAGCTTTTTAATTGGATACAGACAAGGGCTTATCAAAGAGCTAGAAACAGCGAACACGATTGAGGCTATACTACAAGTGCAGTTTGATACAAAATATGTAGCAGAGTTTTTACAAGGAGTGGTAATACAGCAATCCACACAAAGCACAGATTCTGTAACCAACCATAATGTGTTAGACAAAGCCAAAGAATCTAATGAAGATACCCGACAAGATGATATTTCAACTTCTGCAGATATTTCAACCTCACAAGAGGCACAATCTGAAGTCTCAACACAAAGTGCTGCAACACAAAAAAAGACTACAAAAACAAAGACTACAAAGAAAAGCACAGAAGTTTGAATTGCGAGGTTAGATGTTTGGGCTTCGTTAAAACATAACAAAAGCAGAAAAATAGCATAAAACACACAAAAACTACACAATTTATAAAAAAGCAGTATTAAGAATCTTAAACTTTTATCTCTATAATAAAAAAGCCCCTTTCTTTTATCTTAAAAGATTGGGGCAAATTCCACTTAAAGGCGTAATTATACAAAAAAAGCATAAGAAACGCCCAACAAATCACTAGCTTTTTTCTCATCATAGTTAAATTTGCTTTGGGCTTTTACTAAAGAAACTTCGTCTATGCCCTGTTTTACTAAAGAAACTTCACCTTCGTTTCGTTTTGACAAAAGGGCTTTATCTGTGGTAGAATTAGATTCAGGCTTTACATCGGGCGTTACATTGTCCCAATCGTGTGTATTCCTAGACGATGTAGAGTGCTTCGCTAAGGTTCGTGGTTGGGCGGATTCTAACTTAGCGACATTTTCTAATCCCTCTAACTCCAAAGTATAAATCTTATTACCCCTATATTTCCCCTCTATCGTTTCTTTTAGCGTTATTAATGCTTCTGTGTTGCTATCCACTTCTGCTTTGTATCTATGGATTATTATTGCAGGGTCGTTGTGTTTTGCATCTTTAACAAATTGTATGATATAATACTCTTAAGTATCATCGTGGGGGGGGGGAGGCTAAAACTATAAAGGTTGTATATGGATAAAGCGTGTGCTATCATAAACTATATTATTAATGCTTTTCAAGCAGAGCCAAAAAAACTAAGCAAGGTAAAATTAGCTAAGATTCTGTGGTTTGCCGATAAAGAATATATGTATAAATACTATACCTCACTTAGCGGTTTAGAATACATCAAACTTCCACAAGGTCCAGTGCCAAAGAATTATGATAAACTCTTAAAAGATATGGAAAACAAAGCAATTATACATACCTTTGATGTTCTTTCTTATGGAAAAAAACAAATATGTTTTCATAGTTTAAAAGAGCCCGATTTAGAAATGTTTAAAGCACAAGAGATTAGTATTTTAGATAAAGTTATATCAGATGTATATAACCAAAAATCCACCACACTTTCTAAGAAAACGCACGATGAGCTTTGGGATAAAGTAAAAATGGGCGAGATTATGCCTATTGAGAGTGTTTTTTGGCAAGACATCATACCTCCTAACGATGAAGACATTAAACAAGCATTACAAGATTTAAAAAAAAGGGCTTGAATGCAGGTAAGCTCTCCTGATGATTTATTCAGCCTTTATGATTTTGATGAGGATACAAAACTAAAGGTCATACAAGCATATAACGCTTCTAATGATGTGATTGTAAAACTTAATTCCTTATGCTTGAATGCTAAATTAGGTGTCAATGAAGCATACCAACTACACACAAATACATATTTATTAAAACAAGGCAAAATGAGTATAGTGTTTCAAAAAAGCAATGACAGCGTGAAAATTGTGAATTTTAACACCTAACTACATTAAGCCTTGCTTGTATATGTTTGTAAGCCTCTTTAGTTTTAAAAGAGTCATTTGTTATTTCCTTTAAAATAAGATATAATACATTTGAAGTTTTGGTGGGCGTTTTAGGTGCTGCATACCCTAGATTCCTAGACATTAAAATTTCGCCTTGCGGACTAGATGCAGGAGTTATTAACGCAAGGGCTTTAATCCTTCTAACTCTAAAGTATAAATCTTAGTTCCTTTATTGTTTGTATCTACACTTTCTTTTAATGTGATTAAGGCTTGTGTATCCTCATTAATTATACTTTCATAGCGATGTATTAATACATTAGGATTGTTACCTTTTCTATCCTTGTATGTTTGCTTAAATGTAGAGTTTTGATATAAATCTTGTATGTTTTGCACAGCTTCTATATGCTCTAACGCACTAAAGCCATTATTCACGCTTTTAGCTATTGCTTTATCACTTAGCATTTTTGCGATATTCTTTTTACTTACTTGTGCTACTACTCCATCGTTTGCATTTGTTATATCTTGTCCTACAATCTTACTTAAAAGCTCTTTTGTGGCTTCTCTTTGTGTGTGTATCTCTTGCTTTTCTATCTTGTTTATCAAATGCCCAGCCTGTGCTATCCTGCCTTTCTCACTTTGCACTATACGCATAGGCTCTAGGGTTTTAAGGATAGGATATTGTTTAGTAGTGGCTTCCCAGCCTTTGCTTAAAGTATCGGCTAGCTCTCTTTTTAGAGCCTCTTTTATCTGTGGATTGTCTTTTATTATCTTAAAGCCTTGTGATACTGCCTTACTTCCCACTGCACTATCTAAAAAGCCTAGTGCAAATTTGCTAGGATTAAAGCTCACTTGACTTTGTTTTTGTAAAAGATTATAATTGTCTCTAAGTTTTGTGTTGGTGATAGCACTATATCGATACTGCCTAAGAGGTGTTATCATAAACGCACCTGCATCGTGGCGGATTGTGCGGGAGAGCAGGAACACAAAACTATTCCTTAACATATCTTATTACCAAATCTTTATCGTTTAGTATTGATTTTAGCCTATTACCTGCACTATCCAAATAATAAGTCTTAAAGTCTAACTTTCCTTTATTATCTACGCTGATACCAAAAAGATTTAAAAGCTTTTTATTCTCATCATAAAAAGGTTTATAAAAATACACACTAGGCTTGTGGCTTCCCTCTCTTGTTTGCTCTACCACAAACAAAGGATTTTTAAAAGTTGCAAAAAATCCGCCTTTGATATTGTTTCTATCTGTATTATATGTGTTTTTTGTAAAATGTCTAAATGCGTATTTTACATTTACCTCCACATCTTTATAAGGTGTCTTTATAATGCCCTTGTTTGCTCTTATTTCATCAAACAAGTTTTCAAACTCATCAAGATTTTTAAACGCACTTTGCGGCATTGGTTCTACTTCTTGCTTTGCTATGCTTTCTTGTATCTTTGCTTTTAATTCTTTGTTAAACACTTCCTCACTCAATGCCTTAACTTCCTTTTTGCTTTTTAAAAAATTTCTAGGATTGATATTGCTTAGAATTTTAGCGAAAAGCACGGGGTTTTGTTGGCTTAATTCTTTGTAGTTTTCTTGTATGCTTTTTATAGAGTTTAAAGCATACTCTTGTGCTGATTTATGTTTGTAGATTGTAGCAATGCCCTTACTTCCCACTGCGCCCCCTAAGAATCCCAAAGCAAACTTAGCAGGGTCAAAGCCTATGATATTACCTTGTTCATCTGTCTCTACCCCTGCGAGAGTTCCACTTACAAGCCCACTGCCTATGTGTGGGTTGCTTTGATAGATATTTGGGCTAGCTTCGTTAAAGTATCTATGCTCTGCCTGTGTATCTTTGGGCTTTGTGCTTGTGATATTTCCGTTTATATCTGTGTAAGAGCCTTTGTTGTCTATGTGTTTTATTTGGTTGGAGTCAAAGACAACCAAAAAATATCCATCGTCTCCATCTATAATAATAGAATCATAGCCTTTGCTTTTTAAAAATTCTTTAGTTTGTGGCGATGTCTGTCTATATGGTTCGTAAGATAACCCCTTTTTCCTCAATTCTCCCTCTAATTCAAAATCATATTTTGGATTACTCCCTCTTAAGTCAAGTGGATTTTTAATATTCACAAAAGTTTTATATGAATTTTCATAATGTTTGGAATAAGAGGGGTATGACGAAAACCAAAAACCTAAACCGCTTTCATCAAATTCACTCTTAAACTCCTCTAAGCCTTTTACCTTGCTCCCGTGATAAAACACTTTTGGCAATCCATCTTTATCTTTTGTGATAGGGCTTGAATCTTTGTGCCACTCTAGCAAATCACTTGCCTTTTTCTCATCGTAGTTAAATTTGCTTTGTGCTTTTGACAAAAGCTTAGTATCTGTGCTAGAATTACTTTGTGAAGTTGATACATTTTCTGCTTCTGCAGTCGCTTTGGCGGTCGGGCTTAAGGTATCAATAGAGTCCATACGCCTTGTTATAAAATCTGCTTTTTTAATCTGTCTTATCACTTCCCGCTTTTTGTTTGTTGGAATACCTGTTATTAAAAGCTTATCTTTATCCTCTGTGATTAATACATAAAATAAATTTTTATTTTTATCTTTGAAAGCCTTAATATATCCCTTGCGTTCTCCTTGTGTAAATTCTATATTGGCTCTTTGCTTTGTAGGTTCTACAAGATTTAAGTATTTTAACCGCATAAAAGAATCTTGGCTATTTGATAGGTGTTTTACAAAATTTTCTTTATTGATAACCTCGCTTAAGCCTTTAGTCAAAAATTCCTCTTTGCTTAGTTCTTGTGGTATATTTTCAGCTATCAAGTTGTCTAAATCTTTGATAATACCTTGTTTTGTATGCTCTAGGTTTTGCTTTTCTATCTTGTTTAATAAATACCCTGCTTGTGCTATCCTAGCTTTTTCACTTTGCACTATACGCATAGGCTCTAGGACTTTAAGGATAGGGTATTTATCCACACTTGCTTCCCAGCCTTTTGCTAGGGTGTTTGCTAGTTCTTGTTTTAGAGATTCTTTTATCTGTGGATTGTCTTTTATGACCTTAAAGCCTTGTGATACTGCCTTACTTCCCACTGCACCACCTAAAAAGCCTAGTGCAAATTTTTCGGGACTAAAGCCTACTTGACTTTTTAACAAATAAACATTATACTTCTTTCAAGAGTGTTGACAGAAACTTATCTAAGCAAATCTTAGCTCATAACTAAGGCGACTTGCGGGGATTGCCCCTTAAGTGTTCAACACTCTTTTCTTAATTAGCTTCTTAGCTTTTCCTCATTTAACTTTTTTTGTGCTATAATACCAAAAGTCAAGCAAAAGAATTAGCACTTGGCTCATAACCAATGGATAGCGTTTGAGCTTGACTTAGTTTCTTTGTAAATATTGCTTTGTCGATAATCTCCTTTTTCAAAATACATCGTTTTAAATCCTAGCTCATTTGCTTTTCTTTTTACTTGTTCTACGACCACAAAAAAACCATTGATTTGTTTAAAGCTCACCAGCACAAGCGATTTGCTATTATCTATACTCAAAATGTTTTCAGAATCTTTTGTGTATTCTTGGTATCTTGCTATTTCCTCTAAAGTTATGGGCTTCTGCCCACTTTTTCGCACCAAAAGGCTATTTTCTCCGTGCCTCTTTAATGTATGGTAAATCTCATCGGGCTGTATCGTCCTTCGGACATCATTTGGGTATTTGAAACCTAGTCCCTTTGCGATATTTTCATCAAGCTTATTTATTGCTATTCTTTTATTATTAGCCAAAGCATAAGCCAACACATCGCTATTTAAATTTTCAAGCCCGATGAGATTCATCTTTGAGCCAAATTTAGGACTTGTATCGATGAGCTTTAGCGTATCATATAGCTTTTTATCATTATTTTTTGCATTCATTTTACGCATTATAGCATACTTCTTAGCCATTACCTGCACGCCCTTACTTCCCACTGCACCACCTAAGAATCCAGCACCTATGTGGGGGTTGGATTGCAAATTTAGAGTGTTTGTGGTAGAATCGGGTTTAAGTTCGCTAGGGAACGTCTTAGCGGTAAAAGCTTCAGCGAGTATATCTGAAGCTTCCTTGCTTAGATATAATAGCTCTCCACCCTCATTTACTCTATTTTTTAATTGATTGGTTGTCTTATAAGAATTAGTAGAAATTATCCACTCGCCATTATCATCTTTAGCTACACTTGTAAAATATTTTTCCTCTCCAAAATCTTTAGCAAATATAAAAGTAATATCGTCTTGCTTTACAATCCTATCTGGCTCTTGCAGTGTTGGCTTAATCCTATCTAAATATTTAAACCTATTTTCTCTTACAAGCTTTACTAAACTTCCCTTTGTAAGCTTTATATCCTCTGTAACTCCTGCTTTTTCTAAGGCTTCTTTTACTTCGGGCTTAAAGCTAGGCACAAAAGTATCATCAATGCTTTTAAGGTCAAATTCCTTTATCCAAGCTTCTTGCAACTCTTGTGGGATTTGGTCTTTTACTAAAGTTACTTCATTTGCGTTTGCTTTTGTGGTGTCATTTTCTAATTTCCCCTCTCTTTTTATCTTAGCTATAAATGGGTCTTGTGTATGTAAAAGCTCGTGTAAGTCTTTTGTGTTAGTAACAATGTTTATATTATCTTGTGTGAGTTTTGTAATAGTATTGTCTTGGTTA
>CASFZH010000065.1 GCA_949299115.1 uncultured Helicobacter sp.
TCAAGGACAAATGATTTCAACAGTTAATAACATTTCTGTAACTCAAGTTAATGTTAAAGCTGCTGAAAGTCAAATTCGTGAAGTGGATTTTGCTCAAGAATCTGCGAATTTTAACAGACTTAACATCTTGGCACAATCTGGTAATTTTGCTATGGCTCAAGCCAATAATGTGCAACAAAATATTATTAGATTATTACAATAGTCAAAACTATTGTAATAATGCATTCATCGAGTTAGTGCGTTACTTTAGCCTTCTTTAGTCTCCATTTCCCCATGATTTGGGGAAATAAATACTAAAGTCTGTCAAAAATTAATCTTCTTGTATTTATTTTTAAACTTCAGACAACTCTATTTATAAATTATTGCTCCTAATGTACTATAAAATTGGTATTTAAAGTATAAAAGAAATCAGTATTTTTAAATTCATGCTATAATGCAGATTTATCTGTTAATCTTAATTAAAATGGATAGTAAAATGCCAAATATTGCAAATCATAGTTTTAATTTTGCTCAACATGCAAAAACCACAGAGGATATACAAGAAGCAGAAAGCCTATATAAAGATTTTGATTTTAATGAGGCGATTGATTCTATATTGGTAGAGCCTTTGTTATCTGGTAAGGCATATCATGTTGATATTAAGGATTTTACTCCATTGGAAGCAAGTCCGTTTTTATCACGTTGTGATGAAATGGGATTAAACAACGAAATACAAAAAGGCTATATCAATGAATATAATATATTATTCAAACCATATATTGTACATTTTGAGTTTCGCTATGATTATGATTTTCTCAAAAAACTAAAGGAACTCTTTGCTAAAATGTCAAGCAATCGTTACAATGACAGTATCATACGGCAAGTCAAGGATTTACGCAAATTTGATATATCTTGTGTAGTTTTTGGTGATTTTGATTTGACATACATTGAAAAAGAAGGTTGGTATGGAATCAAGCAATTTTATTTAGACACATTTCAATGTATACGTTTGGAATACTCAAAACTTTTAGCTCAAAAGTTAAATAAGATGTCGTCATATCTCTATTTTTCATTTCTTGATTCTGCTAATCAACACATTGTTGGTGTGTATTCTGATTTTCGTGATTACAGTCTCACATTATATAATACAAAAATCTCACGTAAAATGAGTAAAATTCTTGTTAATACAAGTAGAGCCACTTTTGCAACCTATCAAGTAGAGCCATTGAGTCCAATAGCACTTTCCTATCGTTTAAGATTGTTTTTCTTGTTAAGAGAAAAGCCGGAGGAAAATCTTTACACTTTTGCTATATTTTTAAGTGATGATGAAGCTAAACGTATAACCAATGTTCGTGCATGGGCAAATTCAGAAATATAGTTATTTACAATATTCAGAAATATATTTAAAACATTAAGGCATGTATTGAGCTGCTTTTGATTATTTCTGTACCTTTACCTTTTGCCATAGAAGTTGTTTATTGATGGCTATGATGAAACATGTGCAATTTTTTAGTATGTTGGTGTACTTTCAAGCGAAAGATTCATATCTATAGCGTTACCATCTGGTGGTGATGGAAAAGGCTTGTTTTCCATATTTTTTAAAAATGAAACCGCATAGTTGTTATAATCACCATAAGGCGATTGTGTAATCATATATAAATATGAGAGTTTACCGGTAGAATCAACCCGTATTCTTACTTTTACTACTGTTGCTCGATGAAATTTTCCAATTTTTTTCCATTCTTGCATAAGTATTGTCTCAAATTGTGTATACCATTTATTATATTTTTCTCTATCTTGAGAATTTCCGGTGAATTTTGGTTTTTCTAAATCGATTTTAGCAGTCATTACCTGCTTAACATTATTTTGTAGATTCTGTGTTGCTTCTTGTAGAGCTTTTGTGCTTTGATTGAGATTAGCAGCATTTTGTGCAAGTTGTGCAGCCCTTGTTTTTTGTTCTTCTTCAAGCTGCTTTCTTCTTAATTGAATTTCTTGTTGTCTTTGTGCCTCTTCTTTTGCCCTTCTATTTTGAGTTGTTTCTGATGACACTGTTGCAAACATGTCTTCTAAATTAATTTCTTTTTGTTTTGGTTGTGGTTCTGGCGTCGTATCTGGTGTTTTTATGGGGATTGGTTTATGAGTTTGAGTGGGTTCTGGAGTCTGGATTGGCTGTATAGGAAGCAATAAGAGATTTGGGTCTTGAGATGGTTTTTCATCCACAATTTCACTTAATTCAATACCCTTTTTTTGCATGTCTTGCTCGATAAAATCTGCAGAATCATCTATTTCACCATAATGAATCTGTTCATTATAAAAATGAAAACCTCCAACTATAAGCAACAATATGAGTAAATAAACAATACATGCACTAATGCCGCTGAAAAAATGTAAAGATGGGTTTGATTCGTAAATAACAATATCTTCTTTCATTGTGTTCCTAACGAGACTTTAGTGAATCCAACTTTTTTTAATTCTGCAAAAATTGGAACAACATCGCCATATAATAAGCTTTTATCGGCATAAATATACACAGACTTTGTTTTATCATAGCGGTTTGCACGCAATGAAAAATTTTCCTTAAAATCATTAAAACTCAATACATCTTTATCGATATGAATAGTTTTGTTTTTGTCAATCCGCACACTTATTGTGGGGTTAATTTCCGCTTTTTTGCTTTTAGAGCCATCAGGTAAATTGATATCTTCTCGATATGTGATTGCAGGTGTGGTTACCATGAGAATAGCAAGTAAAACAAGCATAATATCGACTAGTGGTGTAATATTGAGTTCTGGTTTTTCTTCAATTTCTAAATCATCCATTAGTTTTTCCACCCCATACTATGTTTTTGTTTGATTGCTCTGTAAAAACATTTTTAGTTTGTGTAAAACTATTGTTGTGTGAATTATCTATTGCTGAAAGGGCAATGTCTATTTGTGCTTGCAAACATACTCCCAATACTGAAATCTTACGTCTTAAAATAAGATAAAATGAGTATGCTGGAATAGCACATAAAATGCCCCATGCTGTTGCTACAAGTGCCTTAGAGATAATAGGAGCAATGGCTTCAAATGTAGCTTGTCCTTGTGTGCCTAAGTGTGCAAAAGCATCTAGGATTTCAGCTACTGTCCCAAAAAGCCCAATAAATGGTGCAGTAGAGCTAACAATGCTTAGAAATGTTAGTCCACCACTTGCAACTTTTAGAATCTGTGCTTTCCACACATTTAACATTTCCTTTGATAATAAATTATGACCTTTTGCCCTAGCAAATACTGCACTTTGTGGAATGCTAATGTCCTTGGATAGCAATAAATCAAGAGAATACGATTCTCTATCATGCAACCCTTTGATTACAAACCACTTGTAAATAAAAATCCATAACGTTACAATCATATAGAGCGAGAGCCAAAATATAACAAGTAGTGTGATAATCCCACTTGTTTCAAAAAAGCCTAATACAGCTGTCATACTTATCCTTAAGAAATATAGGAGTATATGTAATTGTTTTACATGGCGTATTGTAACATAAAACTATTTTCTCTAGGTAATTTATATCGAGTTATGGGTGTCATTTTATAAGAAATATGGGCATGATGTGTCTTGAGAAAATATCATATAAAACGTTTGTGCAGACATTACTTATGATATTATTCCAAAAAAACTACCAATATGGAGATAAAGTGAACAATCGGCAACAAACATTTAGCATGTATATGCAAAAATGGCTCTATGATGCAAATTCTGGCTATTATAGACAGAATCATGTCGGAATAGCTGGAGACTTTTACACCGCTATCAATGTTTCAAAATTCTTTGGAGGTGCAATCAGCCGTTATATCTTAAAAATGCTAGAATCTCAACATCTTTCACTACCTATTTATATTGTTGAAATTGGCGGCAATAATGGTAATTTAATTAGTGATATTGCGGAATTTATGAGTGCATTTAATAGCGAGGTTTTTGCATCAAGCATATTTTGCACATTAGAACCAATTCGTTGTTTAGCCACATTGCAACAACAAACTTTTTCGCATCGCATTACACAAAGATTCCAAAAAGAATTATATGTTTTTGAATCGTTCCGTTCTCTTAATGCGTTTACAGAACACAATATTTTTTTTATTACCAATGAATTATTTGATAGTATGCCTTGCGATGTAGTACTCCAAGATTCTATGTTGTATTATGATAATCAAGGAAATTTTATATGGGATAGAATTTCTCCAGAGGTTACAGATTTTCAGATGAAATATCACGCAAAAGGTGTGGAAATATCTTTGGAATGGGAACGTTTTATCGCGGACATCTGTCGTAATATAACACAAAAGTGGATATTTGTAACATTTGATTACGGAGATTTTATTGCAAGAGATATGAATCTGCGAATCTATCATAAACATAAGGTTTATAATTTTTATGAGGAGCTTAATAAACAATCTGTACCATGTTTTTTTGGCACAAGTGATATTACTTATGATATTGATTTTAGTGTATTGCGTGCTATTTTTAAGCATTTTGGAATCAAAGAGAATTTTTGTCTTACACAAGCAAAAGCACTTATTGAAGAATGTTTGATACTTGAAGTTTTTGAAATGTTTAGTCCACATTTTTCTTCAATTGCATTAATAAAACAAAAAGCTAATCTACACGGTTTAATCGCCCCAAATGCAATGGGAGAAAGATTTAAGGCATTGTGTGTTACAAATCTTTAAGATATGTAATTGTAATAATTGCAAATATGTTGTTGCAATTTCTCATTGTACCTATGATACTGTGCAAAAAGATGTCCGTCAATAGATTAAAATAAGAGTATAAATTTTTTTAATAAAATTAAATAAATAAATATTATACAAATAGACTAAACTTTTGTAAAAATTTAGCAATTTTTTACTATAACTGCTAAATTTATTTACTTTTTTTGGTATAATTCCATACACTTTATATGTTTTTGAGGTTATTATGGATATAAAGAATGAGTTGTTAATTGGAATTATTCAAGAATACATTAAAAATAAAGAACCAATTGGCTCTGAATTTTTAAAATCACAAAAAAAACTTGAAGTTTCTTCTGCGACAATTCGAAATTATTTTAAGATTCTTGAGAAAGAAGGAGCATTATTTCAACCACATATTAGTAGCGGACGGATTCCCACTCATTTAAGTCTGCATTCTTATTGGAAAAATGTCCTACGTTCATTGACTAAAAATACTGTAGCTATGGATATAAATCGCATGAGCAATCTTAGCTCAATGTATCAATTATATTGCATTGCAATACCAAAAGAAGATAATATTTTGGAGGATATTATAAATTTTAAAAATGAGTATCTTATTTTGCAATTTAGTCGCAATGAAACAATTATAAAATTTTCAGAGGCTTTATCACGTTTTTTAGAATCTTTGAAAAATATGAATATTCAAGATATCATAAAAGTAGCAAATGAAGTTGGGGCTGGAGAGTTAAAGAGAAAGTTGCTTGCTGTGGAGCAAGTGGATTTTGAGGAAACGTCGTATCGTTATGGTGGGCAGTTTTTAAAAGATATTATTTATACAAATACTGAAATTTTTATGGATTTGTTTTATGCTAAAGCATTGTTGAAATATCAAAATGGAATCTATTTTGATAATTTTTTGCCGAGTGGCTATATGGCGATTATTCATGATATACATTATTGGGATAATCATAGGCAAACGACATGTCAAGCACGTATGATGTGCGTTGGTAGTCTTGTCGCAGATTATCAGAGTTTTTATAAAGAACTAGGTGTTTCTAGTTTTGTATAAAGATTCTTGAATCTTACATATACAGGAAATTATCTGTGAGACTTAAGATTTTGAATCTTGTATTTCATAGTTAAGGAGATGATAATGTCACAACAATATAATACAACAGAAAATATGCAAGATGATTCGAAAGAAGAAGTCCAAAATCAAGATTTGGAAAGCAATGAAACCATTGAGGACGAATTACAAGAACTTGATAATTCAGAGCATTTATTGGAACAAAAAATCAAAGAATTGCAGGATCAATATCTACGAACACATGCAGATTTTGAAAATGTAAAAAAAAGATTAGAAAAAGAAAAATCTCAAGCATTAGAGTATGCCAATGAGAAAATGTTAAAAGATATGTTGCCAGTTGCAGATGCTCTCGAAAAGGCTCTGGAATCAACAAAGATGGTAGACAATGGTGATAAAATCGCTGAAGGTTTAAGTCTTACGATTGATAATTTGTATAAAGTTTTTAATAAATATGGTGTGGAGGTGATTAGCACAGATGATGATTTTGACCCAAACTTGCATGATGCAATCATGCAAGTAGCCAATCCAGACAAGGAGGATGGGCAAATTGCACAAGTATTGCAAAAGGGCTTTAAATATAAAGAACGTATTTTGCGTCCAGCAATGGTAAGTCTTGTGAAAAATACATAGAATCTCATAAAAAGATTCTGAATATTCAAGTGGGTTTTCCCATAAATATATTATTTAAATTTAAATTTGAAAGGACATAATATGAGTAAAGTTATAGGTATTGATTTAGGAACAACAAATTCAGCTATGGCAGTGTATGAGGGTAATGAGGCAAAAGTAATTGCAAATAAAGAGGGTAAAAATACTACACCTTCTATCGTGGCTTTTACGGATAAAGGCGATATTTTGGTGGGTGAGCCAGCAAAAAGACAGGCGATTACAAATCCCAAGAAAACTATTTATTCTGTAAAACGTATCATGGGCTTAATGTTTAATGAGGATAAAGCGAAAGAAGCTGAAAAGCGATTGCCTTATAAAATCATCGATAGAAATGGGGCATGTGCAATTGAGATAGCAGATAAAATTTATACTCCTCAAGAAATCTCGGCTAAGATTCTAATGAAGATTAAAGAAGATGCCGAAAGCTATTTAGGTGAAAGTGTAACAGAGGCGGTTATTACAGTCCCAGCATATTTTAATGATGCACAAAGAAAGGCAACAAAAGAAGCTGGGACTATAGCAGGATTAAATGTGTTACGTATCATCAATGAACCAACTTCAGCAGCATTAGCCTATGGGCTTGATAAAAAAGAATCTGAAAAAATTATGGTCTATGATTTGGGTGGTGGGACTTTTGATGTTACTGTGCTTGAAACCGGTGATAATGTCGTAGAGGTGCTTGCTACCGGTGGTGATGCGTTTTTAGGTGGTGATGATTTTGATAATAAGATTATTGATTGGATTGCAGAAGAATTTAAAAGTGATGAAAATATTGACTTAAAAAAAGATGTTATGGCATTACAACGATTAAAAGATGCGGCAGAAAATGCTAAGAAAGAACTTAGTAGTGCACAAGAAACAGAAATTAATCTACCATTTATCACTGCCGATGCAAGTGGTCCTAAGCACTTGGTAAAAAAGCTTACACGTGCAAAATTTGAGACACTCATTGATAGTTTAATTGATGAAACAATTGCTAAGATTGGTTCGGTTATTCAAGATGCAGGTCTTGATAAAAGCGAGATTAATGAGGTTGTTATGGTGGGTGGTTCTACTAGAATCCCAAAAGTGCAAGAGAGAGTGAAGGAATTTATTGGGAAAGATTTAAATAAATCAGTTAATCCCGATGAGGTTGTCGCAGTAGGGGCAGCAATACAAGGCGGTGTGCTTAAAGGTGATGTCAAAGATGTATTGTTGCTTGATGTAACCCCGCTTAGCTTAGGAATAGAGACTTTAGGTGGCGTGATGACAAAGGTTATTGAAAAAGGCACAACCATTCCTTCCAAAAAGAGTCAGGTTTTCTCTACCGCAGAGGATAACCAACCAGCAGTGTCGATTCAAGTATTTCAAGGTGAAAGAGAGCTTGCAAGAGATAATAAATTACTAGGAAATTTTGATTTGCAGGGTATTCCGCCTGCTCCTAGAGGTGTACCGCAAATCGAGGTAACTTTTGATATTGATGCAAATGGAATCTTGACCGTTTCAGCAAAAGAAAAAAATACGGGTAAATCACAAGAAATTAAGATTACCGGTTCAAGTGGTTTATCTGAAGAAGAAATTGAAAAAATGGTAAAAGATGCGGAATTACATAAGGAAGAAGATGCAAAACGTAAAGAAACTATTGAAATACGCAATCAAGCCGATAACCTAGTCTATCAAGTGGAAAAAAGTTTGCAAGATATGAAAAAAGAAGAAAATAAGGGCAAAATTAGTGAAGATATACTCAAGAAGACAGAAGAGATTAACAATTCTCTCAAAGAGATTCTAAAAAATTCAAATGCTTCAAAAGAAGAAATAGAGGCTAAAGTGAAAGAACTCAATGAGGTATTTGCAAGCTTTGGTGCGGCTCAAGCACAGAATCAGCAAGCCCCACAAGGCGATAAAAAGAAAAAAGATGATGATGTAATCGATGCGGAGGTATTATAATAATGTATATATAGAAAAGTCTAGTTATACTAGACCAAGCTAAAAATAAGAGATGTATTACCACAATGGCTTTTACTAGTTCTTATGGTTTATCTCTGTGCTTACATCAGAGATAGCTTAAGTATCCTATTTATATTACTTCGTACTGCAAAACATCAAAATCATTGGTAAGAGGTAGCATGAAAAAATCTCATCACAATTCATGTAAAGAGTTATCACAAAGAACAATTAATAAAATCAAAAAAAATAAAGATTCCAATAATTCAAACTCTTTAATTGCGTTAGAATGTATAGAATATTTACAAAGCTTGAAAACGGGGGGGGGGGGCAATATTCTAGTAGCATTGCGGATATTGTAGAATTTTGTAAAAATAGAAAACGATTACAAATTCTTAGCCTCTTGTTACCGTCTTGTACTGTAGATGGGTTAAACATTATACGAGACATCACCGAATCGCTTGTAGAAATCCCCAAAGAAACATCAGATACATTGCATTTAGAAATTCTGCGTTTTTGCTATGAATTAGACAATGATAACCAAAAAGAACTGCAAATCATTGACATGCTTTTAACTAAGAATCCAAATGATTGGCTTGCTCTCTGTCGCAAGATCGAGATTACAAAAGATAGAGATTGTATTAGAGATATTGTTGCACAATATCAAGATTCTATATTTGATAGAATAGAATCTCAAAATGACAAAGCGAATTCTAAAGGATTAGAATCACAAATTCTTCTTTATACTGCGGCAAAAGCCTTGTTTGATAGCCAACAGTCTATTTCCCCTATTACCAATCTTGAGGATTGCTATATATCTCTTGTATGCCTCCAAAAAGCCTTAGAGTTTCCCGAACAACACGAAATGTTAGATATAGGGGGATTTTTCAAAACATTAGCACGGGATAACGATAATACAATATTTTCTTATTATTTGGGCAGCAAAAATATATGTCGTTATAGATTGGCTCCAAGTCATGCTGAAATATATTTGGAAATCGCTTCTATTTTACTTCCGATAAGTTTGGTGTGTGAAGATAAAGAAATAGCGGAGGAAGCAAGGCAAAATTTTGAGAAAGCCAAAAAATTTGTTAAGCTTATGCAAGATAAAAATAAACAAGACTTAATGCAAGAAGAAATTGATTCTTTTAATACAACACTGCTTTATATGGTATTAGAAGATTTTAAAAAAGCTAAGGATTCGCTCGCTACTGCACAAGATGAGGGTGAAAACATAATTCTTAAAATGATTTTAGATATATATGATTGTATTAGACAAAAAGATTCTAAAAGACTGAGAGATAGTATAGAAATATTGTGTGAAGCAATAAGAAAGTACAACAAGCACATAGATAGTGCAAAACATAAACTTTCAGAGATGCCAGAGATTGCAGATAAATTTTTGCAAGTGCAAGAAATATTGGGACAAGAACTTAAAATTCAGCAAACTATCGGTATGCTTATTGAGAGGAATAAGGAGCAAACAACAGATATATGTGGAATCTTATTAAGTAATTGCATTATTCCAAAACTTTGTGCACATGGACACATGACAGAGGCATTATATATTCTGTGTGTGGCAGAAATGTATAGTTTTGCTTCACTATCGCTTATTCCTGCTTATTTGCAGATTGGGGAATACGATCGCTGCTTAGAATTAATAGAAAAAGAAATCCCGCTTGAATCATCAGAACAAAGCAATCATAAAGAATACAAACAAAAGCAACTTCTCAAATATAAACTTATTGCTTATATGCATCTAAAACAGAATCGTGAGATAAAAAAGATTCTAAAAGAGGAAATGCAAAAAGATGGAAAATGGGCAATAGAAATGTATCTTGTCTTATTGCAACAAAGACTTTTACAATTAGAAATTATTGCTTTACAATCTCAAGATTCTAAGCAAGATAATGAACAAATTAACAAAAAGAATTGTGAAAAAGAATATACACAACATGTTGAAATATTAAGGCATAAAGCTAGAATTTACCAATTTGATAGCAAACTGCATGCTTTTTGTAGACAGCTCAATCCGGCTATTACAATAAAAGAAGGGGTAAAAGATAATACCATGCACATTAGCTTTTATGAATCCCTTTTTTATATCCTCAATGGAACTTCACAGGGAGAAATTATCAAACATTGTTTTAATCAAATAGATGAAATTTGCAAGGAATCAGAGGGCAACAAAAAACAATGGATTCCAAAGT
Organism: uncultured Helicobacter sp.; assembly: GCA_949299115.1. Taxonomy (GTDB): domain Bacteria; phylum Campylobacterota; class Campylobacteria; order Campylobacterales; family Helicobacteraceae; genus Helicobacter_A. Next base: position 10,581 of record CASFZH010000065.1, read on the forward strand.
GTAAGCTAGATGGAGGCTATACCCTGCATTATTCTTACAATAACAATAGGGGTAAAGATAATAAGCATGTTGGACTTCAACAAATCCGCAATACACTTGCCCATACACGCACAAATCATGATACAAATCCTATTATTAAAAACTTAGATTCATGTGAAGATTTTATAGAAAAACATTTTATTGCGATACTCACATGTTTGCTTGAATGTTTTATAAAAAAGAGGAAAGAAATAAGTGCATATTTTCAAAAAGAGATAGCAGATGAGGGATAAAATATTGAAATCTTGTATAGCAAAGATTAAAAAAAGTTTTGTGTATTTGGTGTATGTGAGTAAATGAGATTGCTATGAAGTCTCTACTTTGACTGTAATCTTTGATTCTAACTGCCATTAATGAATGACCCAATAGAGACTTAAAATTTTTAACGTTTTCAAATTTCCTTGCAATCTCAAGGGGCTTTAAAGAATAGGTAGTCTAATTTTTTAAGAATCTAAAAAAATTAAATTCTTTGGATTCTAAAGCTCAAAGAATCCGCAAAGTGTAAGCATTTTTTACATTCTCTATCCTTAGAATCTCTACTATTTTCCTATGCAATTCTTAGAATCTCTATTCTCTAAAACTTCTTTTTCTCCACATCAGCAAGTATCTC
>CASFZH010000066.1 GCA_949299115.1 uncultured Helicobacter sp.
ATTTTTATAGAGCAGGAGTTATGCTAGCTCATATTGGTGGCACAGATAGAACCTTGCTGTATATATTCTTAGCTTTCATCATTGTGATTATGTGTAAGAATGGGGTAGAGCAAATGCGACATATTAGTAATACTGTGATGTTTTGTGTTGGTGTTGGTTTTGGTTTCTTGATTATAACAATATATACCAAAACCGATACACCACCATTTTTATATTTCAACTTTTAGGGCTTTTCATGAAACAAATAAAGCTATTTTTCTTAGGAGTTGCTATCTTTGTATTATTTTATGGTATAGCACTCATAAATGTAACTCTATTACGTGAGCCAAAATATCTACAATTTTCAGAACTATGGGTATCAGATATATATAAAATCAAAGACTTTATTAACGTACAATCACATGCAAAACCAAGAATCTTATTCTTTGGTGGCTCTAGCACACTTTTTGGCTTTAATGGTGAACTGATAGATTCTCAAACATCATTTATACCTATAAACTATGGCACACACGCAGGATTGCCTCTAAATTTTCATGTGGATAAAATCATGCAAGTAGCAAGGGAATACGACACCATATTATTACCATTAGAGTTTGGCTATTATTATGCTAACATTCCAAATAATGATGATTGGTATATTCATAATATGATTGCATGGGGTGGTGATTATAGAAAATACATTAGTAATTCTAATATTATTCGAGCATATTTTCAAAACACACCAGTAAGCATATTTCATAGGTGGTTTAAGGGGATTAATGCAAAGCAAGAAGATATTATAGAATCTATGCAAGAGATATGGAAAAATGGACAACATGCTTTTAACTATGGGTATCAATCTTTAAGTAAATATGGTGATTATTGCACACAAGAAGGTGTAATAAAGGAGTTTATAACAAGTGATTATTTGGGTGAACACTCTAAGATTTCTTCATTTTTTATAGATGAATACAATCGCTTAGTCGCCTTTGCACAATCTAAGAATATTAAGATTTTTCTTATCTATCCACCTACTATGGAAAATCCTAATTTTAGTCTTAATGACTTAAAGACTTTTAGAAAAATAGAGAATCTCAAAGCAGAACTTAAAAAACATAATATAGAAATCTATGGAGATTTTAGAGATTTTCATTTTGAGCAACAGTATTTTTTTAATTCAGCCTATCATCTCAATAGTGAAGGAGCAGCCTTACGCACACAGGCTTTTATTAAGCTACTAAAACAAATGCAAAAAGATGGATTGTTGGGAACACATTAAATGCTATTATTTCTTGAAAAGCTATGGTGGGATATAGAGATTGTAAAAGGGATAGTATTATTGAATCTAGTGTTAGACATTATGGGATTGCAAGACAACAGTGGAGTAGGTAATATTATTTATCATAAGATTTTCAAAAATTAATGAAGTATTGCAAGATTATAGGGATAATGCAGAGCTTTGCAATGTGAATTTAAAAACTGCAATCTAGCTAACATAAGCACATCGCCATACAATACATTTTAATACTGTTTTTATCCTTTTTGTAAATGTCTAAGGACAGATTCTATAACTTAGAAAAATTATCCAAATAAGCAATGTCATAGAATTTGATATAGTTTTTCTTAATACAATATGATAGTAGCATGATATAGACATATAAAAAAGTTGGAGAGATTTTGTAAATATTATATTATTAAGTTTTAGAATACTCTATCATCACCTTAAGAATGAAGTAGTAGAGTATCCACAATACATACAAGATTGAATCATTCACAACAGAAAAGGATATCGGATACCATGATGTTTAGAAGAAAAATATTTTATAAGTGGTAGTCAATGATTTTGCAAGATATGGTCTTTCTTGCAATCTTGACAGAATCTACACTTGTATTTATTATCTCTTGATATATCGAATAAATCTTGAAATGATGTGATACAATATTAAGATATATTAAACATACCTCATCTATTACAGTTGTTAATAATTTGTTATTAAGGCTTATGCAATATAAAAAATTAGTAAAATCTTAATAAAAACCACTACGCAATATAAACTTTTATCAAAACCCGTTATTGAAGCAAGAGCCGCTACCATAAATCTTGTAATGTCTTGTTTTGTTATTTATTATTTTAGGGTTCTATTACTTACTCACTGAAATATCTGATTACAATAGAATGTAAAAAAATCTTTTGCTGTACGTGGACTTCTATTGCCAATTTGTGTCGCGAAATTAATTGCTTTTTGCCGTAGTGTATCCATTATATCATCGATTTGTGATTCTCTATCGCAAGCATTGGGTGTATTTTGACTAATGTGGGTTTGTATGAGGCTACGCAATATCGCTAGATATTCGTTTTGCGAAATAGGATAAAACCCAATGCTTAAGGGGAATCTATCGCTAAAAGAGAGTATCTCATGAATAGAATCTTGGGCATGTAGGGCATTGATTTGTTCATCTTCTTGTATAATATGACGTAAATTAGAGGTAACATAGAATAGAACATTTTGTGGCTTTGCTTCAAAAGAACCTTCTAATATGCTTTTAAGACTACGATAACTCATTTCATTATTATGAAATGTCAAATCATCACAAAAGATAATAAAAAAATATTCCCTTAGATTCCGCAAATAGTCAAGCAAAAGAGGCAAAACTCCTATATCTTTGCTATCAATCTCTATGATACGTAAGGCATTTTCAGATTTTATCTCTGAATCTTGCCTTATATATTTCCCCAAAACCGCTTTCACAACCGAACTTTTACCACAACCTCTTGCCCCCCATAATAGTGCATTTGAAGCTTTTTTCCCAGACAAAAAAGCTTTTGTATTAGAATCTAAAAGTTGAATTTGCGTTTGTAATCCCAAGAGATCATCAGGTGAAACAATATCATATTGAGTTACCTCATGGAAATACACACATTGCAAAATATTTCTAAATACTACAACTTTACATGATTGAAAATCGGGCTTACGAGTCTGCCAAAACTCTTGAAAATGATACATATTTACTCCTTAAGATTAATAGATAACGTGCTACTATGTTGAAACATAGTTAGCAAATGTGAAATACCCAAATATTATAAGATTACATGCGATAAATTATGTTAGTTAGTGTAACAGTCTATCTAACTTGATAAATTTTTGGATATTATTTGAATGAATGATTCGCTATTTGCGGCTAAAATTCATCTCACCAAAACCATAAATACGTAAATGGGCGATAGATTTTTCATCATTAAATGGGTCATCTATGCCTAAAAAATAAATTTTTATACTTGGTTGATTGGGACTTCTATTGATTCCTTGTGTATCAAGTAAATTGAGTGTCCATCCATTTAGCTTATAGTCTTTATAAAGAATAAATTGATAGGGGTATTTATCATAACGCACAAGGACCACTAACCCTTCGTTACGATACAGTGTCCAACGCAATGTAAAATCTTTCTCAACCCCAATACTTCGAGAATCTTTTGAGGCACTAATAGTGGCATAAACCACCTCATCTTTTTTTAAATCCAAATCAAGCTCAAGACTTGGCGGCTCTGGCTTTGCTTGCAAAATCGTAAGAGGTACACATACAAACATAAGTAACAAAATTTTATAATGGAAAGATGCACAATATCGTGTTATATAATATTGCATTAATTGCATAGCAAATAGCACATATTGCATACTTGTCTCCTTGTGATATTTTATGGGTGTGTAGATAGGTATTGTAGCATAGCAATGCTTAGAATTTATAGATTTTGCTTGTATATTTTGTTATCAAAAAAGTTTAAAGCATAATTAGCTTTTGTCTATCTTTAATAATATCTAACTTTTGAGGTAGCAAAATATCAATAAAAATACAAAAACTATAGAATCCCAATTTCCACTGCAAGAGAATCGTAAAATGTAAGCATCAATGCAAAATCTACCAAGTAGCAAAGTGAAAAAGCCTAAACAAAGCTATTGCCATTATGAGTCTTTGTAAAGTCAAAAGTACATGAACCATCATTATCACACATCTGTCATTCTGAGAATAGCGAAAATATAGAATCTACACTTTAGATATTTCGGGTTTTACCCTCAATATGACAAAGAATCTAGATTCTCTAGTTTAGCTTTTTTGTATGTATCTTTTATAGAATAGATACTCATCTTTTATTGAGAGTGATAATGAAATATTGATTTTTTCGATTTATAGTATTGAATAGAATACGTTAATTTATAATTATCAATCTTTTCTAATTTTGCCAATTCTATGCAGTATAGCGTCATGACTTTGTTGTTATGGCTTAATTATCTGCGTATTTATTTGATGGGAATTAGGATATAATTATTATATCAAAAAGCTGCATGATAAGGAATAATATGAATGAAGGGAATGTTATCGACTATGCTCTATCTTTTAAAAAATATAAAAAAGACTACGCTACATTTATACAAAAAGCCCAGACTATTTGCCCAAATCGCGTTTTTACCTCAACACTTACAACTTTTGCATATGGAGTAGATGCGTCATGTTATAGTTATACTCCAAAAGTAGTGGTGTGGGTATATAATGAATTAGAGGTTGTAGAGATAATTCGTCTAGCAAGAGCATGTGAAACGCCAATTACATTTCGTGCAGCAGGAAGTAGTTTAAGCGGACAAGCAAGTAGCGATTCTATTCTTATAGTAGCAAATGATGGATTTAAACAAATGGAGATTCTTGACAATGGCAAAAGAATAAGGCTTGGTTGCGGTGTTATTGGGGAGCAGGCTAACGAAGCATTGAGACCATATAAAAAGAAAATAGGACCAGACCCAGCTACTATCGCGACTGCTCTTATTGGTGGTATTGTTAATAATAATTCAAGTGGCATGTGCTGTGGTGTAGAACAGAACACTTATAATACTATAGATTCCATTCGAGTGGTTTTAAGCGATGGAACGATTTTAGATACAAGTGATGAAAAAAGTTTAGAATCTTTTTTGACAACTCATAAAGAATGGGTAGATTCTTTATTGCAATTACGTCGTGATGTAGTTAATAATCAAGAATTAGTAGAAAAAATTAAGAGAAAATATAGAATAAAAAATACAACTGGCTTTAGTATCAATGCTATTCTTGATTTTATTGATATAAGAGAAATTTTAAATCATATTTTTATAGGAAGTGAAGGTAGCTTATGTTTTGTGAGCGAAGTAGTATTGCATTGTGTCGATGATTATGACAATAAATCTTCAGGATTACTGTTTTATGAAAATCTTACAGTTGCAAGCATGGCTATTACAAAGCTTGCTAACTTGAATAAAGGAATTATAGCGGCAGCAGAAATTATGGATTATGCGTGTTTATTGGCATCACAGAAGATTCCAGAAGTTTCTGATATTTTATCAGATATTACAGAACATACAACTTGTATTCTTTTGCAGACACAACATACAGATTTCGATAGAATGTGTAAAAATTTGCAATCTATTCAAGAAGCTATTCAAGATGTTCCAACTATACGAGAATCTCTATTTTCTTATGATAAAAAGACTTGTGATTCTTGGTGGAAAATCCGCAAATCACTTTTGCCATTAGCAGCTAAAAATCGCCCACAAGGTAGTGTTGTTATTACAGAAGACGTGTGTTTTGAGATACAAAATTTTTGCAAAGGTGTTGAGGTTATACAGCAATTATTTGTTAAATATAATTTTCATGGTATTATTTTTGGGCACGCTTTGGCAGGGAATTTACATTTTATTATTACGCCAAATCTCAATATAAATAGTGAGCTTGAAAATTTTAAACTTTTTATGAGTGATTTAGCTAAAGAAGTTGTGAATTTGGGTGGGAGCATAAAAGCAGAACATGGCACGGGAAGAATGGTTGCACCTTTTGTTGAATTAGAGTGGGGGCATGATGGATATATGGTACATAGGAAAATTAAAGAAATTTTTGATTCTCATACATTATTGAATCCCGATGTAATTATCACAAATAACCCAGATATTCATACACAACATTTTAAAAGAAGTTATAAGACGTATGATTTTATTGAACATTGTATGGAATGTGGATTTTGCGAAAGGGCTTGTCCATCTAAATTTTTGACACTTACACCTAGACAAAGAATAGCTGCAATACGCGAGATTACAAGATTGCAAGATTCTGATGACATAGGGGATAAACAAAAAGCCAAAGAAATGAAAGAAGAATATGATTATTACGGTGTTGCTACTTGTGCAACATGTTCTATGTGTAAGATATTTTGTCCGCTTGACATCGATACTGCAAATATAGCAAATACATTACAAAGCATTCCACATAACACTTTAGCAAGTTTTGCCTATAACAATCTCTCTACAACTCTTAATTTTGCAAAGTTTGGGCTTAAAGCTATAAACATTGCACAAAGAGTTTTTGACAGTAAAACATTCTATGCTTTTAGTAAAGACATACACCAACGAGGTGTCCAACTATCTAAAAAATATCAATTACATCGTGGTTTTGCTCTGTTGCGATTCCTACCTATTTTTTCACCTTATACACCAAAAGCAAATGATTTTTTTGATAACACAATATCCGTAACACATAATTCCAAGAATGCACCTTCATACAGTGTTGCTACAACTCATAAAGTTTTCAATTTTTACACTCCAAATAATAGAAGAGAAAACCAAGTGGATGATGTGTCTATGAGATTCCCTCATACTCAAGCGATTTACTTTTCTACCTGTATAAATCGCACCTTTAGACCTTCGCAGCTCATGCCCGATAAAAGACCTTTGCAAGAAGTTATGGAATCTATTGCTAAAAAGGCTGGAATCACACTTCTTTATCCAAAAGATATTAAGAATCTTTGTTGTGGTAAGCCGTTTAGCAATTATAAGGATATACAAAAAGGAAGTTCATTGCTTGCAACATTATTGCATTGTAGTAATAATGGCAAAATACCAATTATAGTAGACCACAGTGCTTGTTATGCTCATTTGCTTTTAGAGGTAAGTAAAAAAAATTCTTTATATGTTTTAGATTCCACAGAATTTATTTTTTATGCTACACAAAATCTCCATTTTAGGAAGACACATCAAAGCATTGCCATTCATCAAATGTGTGCTTTAAAGAAAACACAAAAGCAATATTTTATTGTAGAGCTTAGTAAAAAATGTAGCGATAGTGTGCAAATTATACAAACTATGGAATGTTGTGGTTTTGCGGGGTATAAAGGCATTGTTATCCCAGAGCTTAATGAATCAAGTACGAAATTTTTACAGTCTGAAATTAAACAATGTGATATTGGAGTGAGTTCAAGTAGCACATGTGAAATCGGATTATCACACTTTTCGCAGATTCCATTTCAAAATATTGCTTATTTGGTAGATAGTTGCATAGATTAGGATATAATATCGTGCTTGTTTTTGAGAAATTTTGTTAATATTTAAGGATATTTATGTTTCATGCGACTACAATTTTAGGCTATGTAGGCACTAAAGATGGGAAGCCTTATAGTGTTATAGGTGGAGATGGGCAAGTGAGTTTTGGAAACTGCATTATGAAAGGCAATGCCAACAAAATTCGTTCGTTATATGGTGGTAAAATTCTAAGTGGCTTTGCGGGTAGTACAGCCGATGCTTTCAGTCTTTTTGATATGTTTGAGAGAATTTTGGAGGGTAAGAAAGGTGATTTACTGAAATCTGTTTTAGATTTTAGTAAAGAGTGGCGTAAGGACAAATATTTACGTCGATTAGAAGCCATGATGATAGTATTAGATTCTAAAAATATTTATGTGTTAAGTGGTACAGGTGATGTTGTAGAACCAGAAGATTGCAAAATCGCTGCTATTGGTAGTGGCGGTAATTATGCGTTGAGTGCGGCAAGGGCATTGGATAGATTTGGGAATCTAGAACCAAAAGAATTAGTTTTAGAATCTTTAAAAATTGCAGGAGAAATTTGCATTTACACAAACACAAATATCAAAATTTTGGAGATTACACAATGAGTGATTTAGTTATTTCGCAAACACCACGAGAAATTGTCCGTTATCTTGATGAATATATTATTGGACAAAAAGATGCTAAAAAAGCAGTGGCAATAGCTTTAAGAAATCGTTACAGACGATTACAATTATCTAAGGAAATGCAAGATGAAATAACACCTAAAAATATTTTAATGATAGGTTCAACAGGCGTTGGAAAAACCGAGATAGCAAGACGTATGGCAAAGCTTATGGGGTTACCTTTTATAAAGGTTGAGGCAAGTAAGTATACAGAAGTAGGGTTTGTGGGGCGTGATGTAGAATCTATGGTGCGGGATTTAGTCAATGCAAGCATTAATCTCTTGCAGAATCAGCAAAAAGAAGAGTCGGCTGATAAGATAGAGGATTATATATTGGATAAAATCACACAAAAATTATTACCACCATTGCCTACAAGTGTAAGTGAAGAGAAAAAACAAGAATATAGTGCGAGTTTTCAAAGAATGAAGGAAAAAGTAAAAAGTGGAGTTATGGATAATACTAAAATTACCATTGAGATTTCAAAACAAGAAGAAAGGCTTGATGATGGCTTTCCAACTGAGCTCATCAAAGTGCAAGAGTCGCTTATAAAGGCTCTTAACATGAAGGGTGATAAGATTAAAAAAGAGGTTTCTATTAAAGAAGCAAAAGAAATGCTGAAGCCAGAAGCACACAATGTAGTGCTAGATTCTGAAGCTATAAAGGCTGATGCCTTAAAGCTTGCTGAACAAAGTGGTATTATCTTTATTGATGAAATCGATAAGATTGCTGTGTCTTCAAAAGATTCTAGTAAGCAAGATCCAAGCAAAGAAGGAGTACAAAGAGATTTATTGCCAATTGTGGAAGGGAGTATTGTGCAAACACGTTATGGACAGATTCGCACTGATCACATTCTGTTTATTGCAGCAGGAGCATTTCATTTTAGTAAACCCAGTGATTTAATACCAGAGTTACAAGGACGTTTTCCTTTGCGAGTTGAATTGCAAACATTAGATGATGAGGCACTGTATCAGATTTTAGCTAAAACAAAAAATTCAATTATTAGACAATATCAATCTCTTTTGTCTGTTGAGAAAATACAATTAGAATTTGAAGATTTAGCTCTTCGTGCTTTAGCACAGCTGTCTTATCATGCGAATGAAAAAACTGAAGATATTGGAGCAAGACGTCTGCATACAACAATAGAAAGGGTATTAGAAGATATAAGTTTTTGTGCTGAAGATTATGCAGGGCAAAAAGTGGTAATCACAGAATCTTTAGTAAGAGAACGGTTGAATGATTTAGTAGAAAATGTAGATTTAGCACGATATATTTTGTAGAGGCATTGTGATAATACATCTTTTATAAAGATTCTATAATTTTTGTAAAGGCGATATGGTTCCGATATAGTTCATTGTATATTTTTTAATATTTTTGCATGAGTAAGATCTCTTTCTCTCAAAGTTTTAGAAAATACATTGCTTGCAGATTCTGTATTGATGTATTTTGAGAGAGTAGTATAAGCTTGTATCATTGAGATACTATGTGTTTCTTATTTTTTATATTTTTTCCACAAATCTAAAAGAAATTTATGGGGATTGAGAATCCTTTGTAGTCGACGATGGAGAGTGTTTATTCTATTATTATGATGATAGAGGGCTTCATTTATTTTTGCAATCAAATGTTTTTCTCGTAGAGTAATATATCGCAGTATTTCTAATTCTTTATCAAATACGGGTGTTTGTAGAGCCATTTCCCACCAGATATTTTGATAAAAATCATAAACATATTGTTCAGTTTTGTTGGTAATCATGGTGTTCTCTAATTTGCTATTGTGGTATTCTGCACATCCCCATGGTTTTATGCAGCGACCAGCATAATGGAGTATTTTGGGATTCTTAACTTTATCTTTATTTGGATATTGTATATCGGGTTTCACAAGACATGCTACAAGCATATTCCATGTGGGTTCTATAATCAATGTCTTATCTCGCAGAACAAAATGCATAGCATCTTGTTCTGCTATGGGAAGTTCGTAATGCTTTGTTATATCAAGGCATTGCTTTTCTATATTCTGTTCTTTCCATTTTTTGAGATTAATAAGACAACCCCCATTGTTACAATAGACTTTTATATCTAGCACAAGGGGAGGAAGATGGCTGTAGTTTGCTTTAGGTTGTACTATGTAATTATGGGTACCTCTCCATTCTGTTACATCAAGTGCTGCTGCCATAATATTTTCTCCTAAATCAATACTAAAATATTCTCGTATATCACCTTGTGCTAACATATCAGCCCCAAGACCAAGAATCATTTCTGCACAATCAGGCACAAATCTTGCAAATAGCAAGAAATAATATGGTACGAAACTTTGATGAAATGGTGTACACCCCTCAAACTCCTTATTATCAACAATATGCACTTGTATACTACAAGGATATATGCTACTTAATTCTTTTGCTAAATCTTGCAATTTGTTATAAGTTATATATTCTTCTTTTTCATGGTTATTTTCTCTTTTGTCTTGTAAAGATTGTGATGATTCTTTTGTTTGTGATTCTGTATATTCATTTATGGAGTGTTGTTCTTTTACATTGGAGTTCTTATTATTTGTGAAAATCACTTGTGAAGATACAGCATTGCGTGAATCTTTATCAAGAGATTCTGAATTAAGAGATTCTAAAGGAATACGGGGGGGGGGGGGCAAACATCTGTGAATCTATCATATTATTTTTTTCTGTAGCTTGATTATTATAGGAATGAGATATGAAGTTTGTGTGATTTATATTGTGTTGTTTATTATCTTGCATTGTGGCATGTAGAGTGTTTGCATGTATAGCATGTCTATTTGATACATTTGTATGCTTAATAATGCTTGTTATCAATACAGCAGTGTATTT
>CASFZH010000067.1 GCA_949299115.1 uncultured Helicobacter sp.
CTTATTGTATGTGTATTATGGGATTCTATATAATGGAGTTAGCATGTTGTTTCTTAGACATTTGTGTTTGATTATGTATTTTGGTATATCAATTCTATACGCACAAGATATAAATGAAGTATCCAATAACATACCAATGTCTCCACAATCCACTACTACTCCAACTACACAGCCTATGATTCCTCTTAATGAAACAAGAAAGCTTGAGCTTGCTGGTGATATGTTAAAAACTATTAATTACCACTAAAATCCATACTATACCTTTTGTACTTCCTGTTCTTGTGAAGAGATATTTCCACCATTTGCAATAATATCAGCAATCTTATCAAAATCTATATTTAACGTAAAATTCTCTTGGAAACCAAGAAAATGATAAAAACGATCCGTTGTTGTAAAAATTTGTCCAAGCGTTGAATGTCTATCTTTTCTCATTAGCTCTTCTTTAAAATACTTCTCCACTTCAGGCAATGCCTTATCAAAATCATCTGTCCCAGGAAATCTTTGCCCATTAGCAAATGACAATCGAATCTTATTGCAAGCGACTCCCTTAACCTTTAAGAGGTATAAGGATTCCAACCAAGTAGTATTACTTGGTTCGATAGAAAGCAATCGTATGTTATACTTTAACAAATCCAACTCATAATTCGTATTGGCAACAACCCTACCCAATAACCCCTCCTCTTCATATTCTTTATTGAATTTCTCAATTTCATCGTGTATAATTTTTAATGTTGTATCAATACTTTTTCGTTTTGCTTTATATTTTTGTTCTAAAGTTAAATCAGTCGAGTCTAAGATAGTCTTTGGCAAAGCAACATGCAATCCACATTTATCCTCTCTACAAAAATCCAAATAACGATATACATTATTTAAAATATCATCTGTATGTGTATTCCAATCTGGTAAGTAAAAAGCAAATGGTGGTTCTTTTTTTATTGGATTCTTATTGTATTGTGCCACAATAGAACGTAAATAAACATAACGATAAGAATCTATCATTTGATAGATTGTCTTATCTTCAATAGGTAAAATTTTACTATACCATTCTGGCTCTACCTTTACTACCTTATTTTCCCATTCGACAGGATTCTTAATAAAAAAACGATTTGATTTAATCGGACCAGCAATAGAATTACCCATTTCTATAAATGGAATACCAGGATCTTTTTGAATATAACGATAGTGTCCATCAAATGACATCACAAAATCTGGAGTTTGCGAACAAAAATGTTTAAGTAATTTCGCAAATGGAATTTTTCCTAACACATGAGGCTCAATTTCAGCATAATCATATTCAATTTGCTTAGATATATACTGCAAAAAAACTTTTGCAAAGGGACTAGTATTTGCAGAAGAAAGACATAATAACTTTGTTGGCATGTTGTTTTGCTCTCCTTAAAATCATATAAATGTTATTATAACATTATTTTACAGAGTATCCATCTTTTATTATTAATATTTTTTTAGATTGTTAGGCTGTTTGAAACAAAATTATACTTAAAAAACCTACAATTTTGTTATATACAGTGAATTTATAAAAAATTATTGTATAACAAAAGTCATTAAAAATAAAAAATCAAATGATATATTGTATAATACGAAGTAAAAAATTAAAATAAATATTCTTTAAGGATAACTGTTATGAGTGGGAAAAAAGCTGATTTTTTAGTGGATTTACCAATGGTTTTTTCTGTCGTGCGACCTGAAGATCTTGTAGCGAGTGCCAATGATTTTTATGGGACTAATATTATTTTACCAAAATCAGGTAGTAAGTTCGATGCAAGAAATGAAAATGGTGTTATTCATAAGCTTCATCTTTATAAAATCACAATTAATAAGCTTGATTCAGATGAAAAACAATTAAAAAATAGTGTTAGTGAATTTGAAACATTAATAGAAAAAATGGGGATTTTTACAAATCTCTATGAAGTTATGCAATTTGCTGAAACAGCAACAATTTTTTCAAACCTAGAAGAAGCAGATGTTTTTTTACGTGCTTATTTACGAATAAAATCGCACCTTAAAACAAAATCTGTCTTTCTTTGTTCAGATTCAGAAATAGAGGGTATCACATAAAGAAATAATTAATTTTCTTAAAAATACCAAAATTAATCTTACTATTTATTTTTATATAAGATTTTTTTATTATAAAAATCTATGGAATCTCTCCAATGATATAAAATTTAATAACAAATGCACAGCCACATAAACTATATTAGATTCTCTTAATCTCAACTTGACCAATGTAATTTAACTAATGAATGTAGAAAATATAATGTTGAATTGATATGTGGTGCATTATTTAAACAATAGTATAAAAAGATGTAGGCTTAAGATTTAATATCATCTTGGAATCTGGTTTTGAGAAAGCAAACTTAGAAAATTTTGGACACCGCCTTTTTGACTTAATTTTTTAGCAATTTTACTAGCTTGCTCAAATTGCTTTAGTGTTCTATTAATATCGCTAACCTGCAATCCACTACCCATAGCAATTCTTTTTCTGCGAGAACCATTCAACAAATCTGGATTTGCTCTTTCTTTTGGAGTCATAGAATTTACCATTGCACGAATAATTTTAACTTCTTCGGAATTATCAAGGTCTATATTTTTTAATGACTTAGCCATATTTCCCATACCAGGTATCATCGACATAATTGAACTAACAGAACCCATTTTTTTAACATTTTCAATCTGATTTAAAAAATCTGTAAAGGTAAAATTTCCTTTTTTCAATTTCTTATGTATATTTTTTGCCTCTTTAGGATTAATAACAGTTGCAGTTTTTTCTGCTAAAGTTGCCAAATCACCTGCTCCCATAAGTCTTGATACGATTCTATCTGGCACAAATAAATCAAGATCTGCGATTTTCTCCCCCATCCCCACAAAACGCAAGGGTATGCCGAGTTGGTATGCAATAGATAACGCAATTCCACCTTTTGAATCACTGTCAAATTTACTCAAAATGATACCAGTTAATCCAATTTTTTGATGAAAAATGCTTGCACTACGCACGCCGTCTTGCCCACTTAATGCATCAGCAACATAAAATATGTCATTTGGTTGCACAATTTGCTTTATTGCACTAAGTTCTTGCATTAAATGTTCATCAATTGCAAGTCTTCCTGCTGTATCGTATATAACAACATCAAACTGACTTTGTTGAGCATAACTGCACGCCTCTTTTGCAACTTCTAATGGATTTTGTGCTTCCGAACAGAACACTTCTACTTCAATTTGTTCTCCCAATGTTTTTAATTGTGTAACTGCCGCTAAACGTTGTAAATCACATGGGACAAGCAACACTTTTTTATTACGCATTTTGAGATAATTAGCAATTTTAGCAGATGTCGTCGTTTTTCCGCTTCCTTGTAATCCGCTCATAAGAATATTGGTCGGAGGTTTTTTAGCATAAACAAAACCATAATTACCACTAACCTCAAAAATATCGAGCAAAGATTTACTTAATGCATTCAAAAAGTTATCTCTACCAATCCCATTTTGTTTGGTCAAATCTCTTGTTTTTTGCACAATCTCTTTTGTCGTCTTGTGATACACATCACTTTTTAATAATACCTTTTTTAATTCATCTAAAGCTTTATCTAAAGCCTTTTCATCATCATTAAAACGGATTTTATTTATGGTGTTACGAAAACCGTTGCTTAATGTTTCAAACATTGCCCACCTTTGACTTAAATTACAATATTTATGATTATAACAAAAATGTGTATATTTTTAGAATCTGTATTACATAACAATCAATTTCATGTAGCATAGAAAATCAATTTTTTAATCTTAAAACATAATTTGCCTGTATCTTGTATAAAACACAAAAAATCTCTTATAGATACTATGTTACAATTACACTATCTTAATCTTATGCTTATGAAAAAAGGATTATCATGAAAAAAACTATTCTCATTGTTGGTTTAGGAAATATTGGTACACAATACATAAATACTCGACATAATATTGGGTTCCAATTTCTCAATACATTAACACATTTTATACAAAACTCTACATATGATGATTCCATAACAAATAAAATAAAAAAAAATCATAAAAATTCTATGCTATTCACACAAAATACCATATGGAATCTCGATTCCTCATTACACTGTATAAAAGCTGAAATAATGCCTAAAGATTTTTTTATGCAATTAAACCAATATTCCCACATTTTACAACAATGTAAAATCATTAAAAATAAATATTCTATCACCAAAAATCTTGTATTAGATACACATTTTCTTGATGAAATTACACAAGATTTTCAAATTCTACTTGTTGCTCCCACAACATTCATGAATAAGAGTGGAGAAGCTTTAGCAAAGATTCAAAAAAACTATAATATTTATCAAACAATTATTATCTATGATGATTTAGATACGAAATTTGGCTCTATAAATTTTCGAATAAAAGGAGGTAGTGGGGGACATAATGGACTCAAATCAATCAATGCACATTATAGTCAAGATTATATGCGAATAAAATTAGGAATTGGAACAAATATTTTTCTCAATAACATCTTCTTATCAACATTACCGCAAGAAAAAAAAGATGCCTACCAAACAATACACAAACTTTTTGTGGAAACTTTAGATGAAAAACTTAATTTTTACGAACACTTCAAAACACAAACTTTTTTCAAGATTCTCAAAACAAAAATTGCTCATAGATACCCCATTTTAGAATCTTTTTTTGACACATTATATATGCAATTTTCTTCATTTCACAAAAGCAATGGGCAAATAGTATCGGATTATGTGTTATCAGATTTTAATACAATGGAATGTGCAATATTAGATTCCATACTATCATACACTACGTTCATTATGATAAGTATATTGTACACATGGCTGTATGTTACAAGTCAACTAGATTCCAATAATACAGATACGAATACAATAAAGCTACATGATATTATCAATCTTGATACCTTCCATATCAACTTCAGATAATACTTCGCTATAAAATAGTAAAGATTGCGTAACATAAAAAATTTAGTTATAATATAGATATTCTCTGTTTATGGATATTTAAATAAAAAATGATTCTAATATTCTAATATAGAATACAAGGATAAATGTGATATTACAAATACTCTATATTATTGCTATAGTTTCAGAATCTATCACTGGCACATTAGCCGCTGGACGTTATCGCATGGATTTATTTGGAGTACTACTGATTGCATTAGTTACGGCTATTGGTGGTGGCACAATACGTGATATTGTCTTAAATATGCATCCAATGACATGGGTAAAGCATCCAGAGTATGTTATTATGCTATGCCTTTGTAGTATGCTCACAGTAAAAATACCTTATTTTTTTGCTAATTTAAGTCGCTTATTTTTACTCCTTGATGCCATTGGACTCATTTCATTTAGTATTATTGGCGTAAATAAAGCAATAGAACATAATTTTGGCTTTGTTGTGTGTGTCATTGCTGGTGTGATAACTGGGGTTTCTGGAGGAATTGCACGTGATATTCTATGTAATAAGATACCGCTTGTTTTTCAAAAAGAACTCTATGCTAGCGTATCTATCATTGCTTGTATATTATATTATTGTCTTTATTTTTATACGCCATTATTAAATGATATTGCAATCATTGTAACTCTTGTATTTGGCTTTGCCTTTCGTATGATTGCTATTCGTTATGAATTAAGTTTACCTGTATTTATTTTTGATGATTCTGAAGCAAATACTAAAAAAAATAAAAAAAAATAAATAAAGATTTGAAGATATAACAAAATAATATAAAAAAACTATAAATTATGCTACAAAGTAGCGATCATATGTCAACATCACAATAATTCTAAATCAAATCCAATCTAAAAAAATATTTGTAATATTGTTTTGTTCTATTTGGGCATGCAAATGTTGCATCTTAGCATTACCATCAACAAAGAATCTCTCATGTGTCTCACACATTATATAATTAATATGCTTAATATTTGTTTATCAATGATTGTTTGCAACACATCAAATTCTGCTTCTTCTATAATCAAGCTTTAGCAAATAAATAGAATCATATTCTTGTATGAATTGTTCCAATATTTCACTTAAATCAATAACAGCAACTTCATAAGTTTTTTGCATATCTTGCAAACTCTCGACAATACGACTTGGCTGAAAAGATCTGTATCAAATAAAAAATTTGTTATATAATTTTTTATTTGATACCGCTTTTTGATAAATATATACATTTGGCGTATTCAAATATTTTCTCTTCAAAATTTCATATAAATATATATTTGGTTCAAAAGAATGAGCAATCCAACCACAATGCACAATAATATCTGTTGTTAATCCTGCATGTGCACCACAATCAACACAAATAAAAGGTGGTTTCAGATTCTGAATAGTTTGCCCCCCCCATCCACGTTATTATAATTTGCAAAAATTTGGGAAAGCGATGTATCATTCTCTTTAATAGCAACAAACATGGCATAAAAAATATTATAATATTTCTTCGGTACATGTGCATTATAAAGCATTAATTGCAATTTACCTAGCCCATCTTTATCAGCCAAAGCATTATAGAGTATTGCAAAATGACTAGCAATATCTTACTTCATATTCTGAATTTGCCATTTTAAATCTAACACATCTTTTCTCTTGGAAAGAGATGTAAGCACAATATCCTTTCTAAATTTTTTTAAAAATTTCATATTCTCCCTTTCAATGATTAGATTGCTTAAGAAACCACAAAATTTCAAAATATCTCTAATGTTGAGAAAAAATTAAATACCACACTATAAGTATGTGCGACATATGCAAATACATCAAAAACAAAAAAATGTCTTCTATGTCTATTATGCTAATACTGATGTAACAATATTTAATTCCATAGCTTTTACTATCAGAAATACAAAGCTAAAATTACAATAGGTCTCAATACATATTGTGCAATAATATCTCTCCATATCAACTAAAATTATTGTAAAATTATGCAAAAAGATATAACTATGAAAATTATGTCTTTTTTGTGCCTGAATCCAAAATCCTGAAAATAATGTTTTTAAGAGAATGAATTGATTTAGTAAAAAGTAAAATTCATGATTTTATGGTAATATTTTTATATAATTTAAAATTGCGGAGTAAGTAATGAATTGGTTAAAAACGAGTTCCATTGTAATTATTGTATTATGCTTATTTATTGGTGGTATTATATTTGATATTGTTGTAATTAAAAAATTCACAAATACAATAAATAATTCAAACGGAGATTCCTCAGATTCCCTTACTATATCTCAAAATATTGAGGCATACAAGGTTGCTACTCCAACTTCATTCCATGTCCCAATACATATTGTATCAACACAGAAATTACGCGACCTAACAACTTTAGATTCTAATCAGAGGGGGCAAATCATGCAAACCTTTGACACTATAATAGCCACAATAAAAGAAAATGAAGCAATATGTAAAGGTGGCGAATACTTTTTGGGTATAACGCAATATTGGAAAAATAATCAAATGCAAAATGGTTATGATGCAAATTTGAGAATAACCTGTAAATTTACTGTATCTCAAAAAGATTCATATTTTACTTTCATTAGCAAAATTTTGACTATTACTGATAATAATGAATTTTTAGAAACCTCCATTGCACAGCTACAACCTATTTTGCTTAAAGAAGAGCAAAAAAGATATGAAACAGAAATGCAAGATTCTATTCTTATTCAAGCACAAGAATTAAGTAAATTATATAGTGATAAACTAAAGCTAAAATGCGATATTGCAAGGCTTACATTTGACAGACGTTCTACACAGCCGATTTTATATAAAGCCAATGTAGCCTCTATGCGTGATAACGTATCTAGTATGTCAACGCATTTACCCGTCATTCAAGATGAAGAGCTCACAATGCAAGCTACCCTACAGCTACGTTGTCAATAATTATTACTAGAGGAATATAGTTTGTATTAATCAAAAACTAAATTTCATACTTCACAAAATAGCATATCATAAGCGAGGATAAATACTATGAGTACTGCACAAAAACAGAATAAGCAGAGAGCATATAGCGATTCAGAAACATCTAAAAATAACTTTACCTTAAAGTATACCAATACAATACAAGATTTAGTTACAGAAATTCAAGATTTAGAATCAGAAATTATCGATATGTTTGAAGTTGCATTCCATTTTGCTGGACTAGATCCACAGTATTTTGAACAAGCTCTCAAATACTACACAAAAATCATTGAACATCAAGATGAAATAGATGAGTATTCTGCACAATCTATTATAGATATAATTACAAAAATTAAATATCAAAAGCCACAATGGTTTCTATCTCATACAACGGAGTAAATATGAATCCTTCTATCCATATAGCCATTTTAATAAGTGGCAATGGTTCAAACATGGAAAATCTTATTGTAAAACTTCATAACAAAACGCTTTCTCAAGCATTACAAGATAATGGTATTAAATTAGCAAAAAATAACACAATTACCCATCACACGGATAATAGCTCCATCTATTCACACAATTCATTTATTATTAGCCACAATAATATGAACGATTCTAATACCTTTTTAGCTAAAAACCCTATTATCAAATGTATAAAAGTTATTAGCAATACGGCACGGGCATATGGTTTGCAAAGAGCTGCCAATTTAGGAATAGAATCGCATATTATTGAATCAACAAATAAAAATCGTGAAGATTTCGATAGGCAATTATCAGATTATCTTTGCAATCTTATTAATAATGAAGGACTTAATTATATTCTATTGGCTGGTTTTATGCGTATTCTTGGTAAAAATTTTTTTTCACACATGCCATCATCTGTTAAAATTCTTAATATTCACCCTAGTTTTCTTCCTTTACACAAAGGAGCAAATGCTATTCATGAAAGTTTTTATGATACAAACGATTATGGTGGGGTAAGCATACATCATGTGATTAAAGAAGTAGATTCTGGGAATATTATCTTACAAGATAAGGTACTAAAAATCCCAAATGAAAGCTTGGAATCTTTTACACAAAGGATACACCAACTCGAATATAAATTATACCCACAAGCTTTTCTTAAAGTAGTTGCACAAGGTATATAAAAACATTAAATAGAAGTTTTCGTAACCTTTTAGTATTTCGCAAAGCATGAATTTCTAATTTTTAGACACAATATTGAAAAAGCTAAAGACACCACACTATTACAGAATATTAGGCATTCCACTAAAAGATTATCTAGGAATTAGCAAGTAATAAGAATTGTAAAACATAAATCTCTCATTAATCATCTTCAATTTCCTAATACAAACACATTTGCTAAAAGTTTATGGAATAATGTCTTATAATTGTAAAATTTGAAACGATACAAATATTTCAATATAAATCTAATCGTGTTTTTAATCTTTTTAGATTATTATAATTAAGTTAAACTTAAGATTTCATTGAAAAATAGTAATATAGATAAGAATCAAGCAATTCCAAACATTCTACAATAGCTATTGAGACTCCCAAATATTTATAGATTGAGATTATAATGTAGCAGATTTTAGAATCATAGTATTTTTCCATACATAATTTTAGGCATAGAATCTTTATTAGGGTAATAAAATGGCAATAAACGTTGTCTCAACAATAGCATAGAATCTGCTAACTGCTCATTTTACTTTTATCCTTAAAGCTTTTCTTGATTATAACTTCATTTTTATGATTATCAAGTTATACAATTTGAAGTACGATTTGCTATTTTATTTCATAAGCTATTGTTGTAGCACAAGACTCAAATCAGCCTCTTAGAGATTCTCATCATTCTCATCTATTCAGAACCTTTGCATAGATAAGGCTAAAATCTCTAAGTTTTACAAAGATAATCAAATATTTTATGAATCTACCTTATGCAACAAGCATAGGAATATCTCATAATAGAACTAGAGATTCTAAAACATACAATTCTAATCCCTGTATCTTTCCAATAAAGACTAAAACTAAGATTCTTGGAAATTCTAGGAATCCCTATAAACTGCAATATAGAGAATCACAATCTTGTAAAGAATATTCACTATCATGAGTGTGGTATGTATCTCTATGCAATCTCTAAGTATAAAATTATGTATTTGCCTTATGCGATTCTTGCTTGCTTAAATATTCTCTCTAATCTTTCTCTGTGATTCTTACTTGCTTGTTTGCATTCTCTAATCTTTCTACACCTTGTTATATGGCTTTGTTCTATCTTTTTTGTAAAGTGGTGCAGTGTTGATTCTGTGTAGTCTGCTGTGTTTATTCTATGATACTAGAATATGCAGAATCTACTAGAGCTTGACTTAGTGATTCTGTATCTTTTATGTATAATGAAATATGAGCGTATGTATCATCTTTTTGTATGATAAAAGATTTCAGAATCTCTAAGCTACTTAACGTATTT
>CASFZH010000068.1 GCA_949299115.1 uncultured Helicobacter sp.
GATTGGTGTTTTGCAAAGATATTTTATTCAAAGCATATCCAAAGGCTATTTTTTTAAAAGTATCTGGGCTATTACCTAATATTTGCTCGGTATATTCTAAGCTCTCTTTTGGTGTGTTTATATAATCTCGCATTCTATCATTTAAGCCTTTTATATTATTCCTTGTGTTGTAATGAGCGTTTGATAAGATTGTTATGCCACCATCTAATAAATCATATATTTTTACTTGTGGTATGACATTATTGAGATTATGAAAGCTTCCTGCATTATCTAAAAGCATATTTTGAATTTTTATATCATTGCCCTTTTTCTCTATTTCATTTAAAGCTTTTTCAAAAGTGGCAGGGTTTGGGACCCTATGTGTTAAAAGTGCTAAATGTGTTTCTGCCTGTGATGTTGCATTGCCTCCTAATAATCCATTAACGCTTTTTTGCATAGAATCCATTGAATCATTAGGTATTTGTTTAGGTAATGTATCTAATTTGTCTTTATATTTAGCTATCTTTGTATAAATAGCCTCGCTTAGTCTATTTTCTAATCCATCATTACTTGCTTTTGCTAATGTAATTAAGTCTTTTTCATTATGAGAGCTTGCAACACGTCTTACTACTATTTCATTATCTTGTAAATCATAGTTAAATTTATCTTTTATAGCTTGTTTGAGTGTGGCTCTTGATTGCTCGTTTAAGCTTTTTAGTCCTGTGGCTCTGTGATTCCCCGCTATAACTTTGCCATATTTATCAATGATTGGCACTCCTGCAAAACTGCCTTCTTGATAGATTATATCTGGTCTTAAATTCTCTTGTATATCTTGTATTTTATAATGTAGCTACTATCTCGGCATCTATAATCTCGTCTTGTAGCTCTTTTTTAAATTTATTTATTTCTACTTGTTTGTGTAAAACTTGCTCATTATATCTATGTTGATTATCTAACTTTAAAAGATTTTCATCACTTGCTAAAGTTATTAAATCTTGCCTTTTTTGTTCTGTCAATATTGGGTCTGTATTTTCGCCTTTTATTACTTTTTGTAACTCTTTTTCATCTATTTGACTTATTTTTCCTGTGTTTGTTAACTTTTTTTGTGTAGAGTTGTTCAAAGCAGTGAGTGACGCCGTGGTTGTGGTAATCGGCATCTCGTGCACAGATGGTGTAGTAGGTTCGACTCCTACCCTCACTGCTTTATATCTACTTTGTCTTAATTCTAACTTATTTGTTTTCTTAGTTGTTACAACATAATTTCCGATTTTATCTTTATTAATATAAACAAAATTAATCTTAGTACTATCTCGTTCATCTGTAAAATATAAAGCAATTTTTTCACTTTTAGTATCAATTAATGCTTCTTTTTTTGTTTGTAAGATATTGGGTAGCTTTTCTATCTCTTCTTCTCTTAGAGATTGATTATATCTCGCTTTACGTATGATTCTAAAATGATGTAAATTATTCTTTCTTAAAAATATCTTGCCATTTTCTAAACCTAACGCTTTTACTAAATCATTATTAAGATTAGCAATGTAGGCAATATTTGGGGCTTTTTTTAATTTTTCTATATCGCCACTTAATATCATGTTAACAAAATTTTTATATTGTTCTTGATTGAATAAATCTACATTATCTACATTATATTTCTTAAGCGTATTGTATTCACGTAACTTTTCTTTTTTGGATTGTGTGATAGATTCTTCGGCTAACGCCTCAGAATGACGGGAAAATGAGTCATAGCTGGAAACATGAGAATCACGTGCTGTATTACTATCGCTTGTTCGCATTACATTAGAATCACTTCCTCCATTTGAATTGTTACTTACATTCCCGCTATTTGTGCTAAGCTGTGGTGTTTTGCTTACATTTGTATTTTTATTTACATTACCATTACTATAAGGGGGTTGTGGCGTATTGCTCGGTCTTATTCCTCTTTCTAAATCATTTTTACTTAATTGATTGAGTGTCTCTAGTGTTATCTCACTTGGATATTTAAGATTTTTTATAGCTTTACTTAGACTTTTTAAAACCGCATTGTTATCTCCTAAATATGGAATAAAGCTAAAAAGATTTTTAAAAAGTCTATTGGTTAAAAAGACTTGCATTCTCCCTGTTAATGTTGTAGATAATGCCCCACCTCCATGCATCATCTCTAAACTTTTCGGTTTTGCTAATTCTAAAGAGAATTGATAAGCATTCGCATAGCTTTTAAATAAATCTAATATTGGATAGACTTTGGGTGCTAAAGTCATGTTTTCTAATTGTTCCAAATCACTTAAAATCTTAGTAAAGTTTATCGGGGTAGAATCTGTATTTAAATGTATATTTCTATCTAAGGCTCGTAATATGAGTAAAACCTGTGTGTTTTCTTGCATTCTTGGGTGAAAATTCTTAAATATTGTATTCTTTAATCCTTTTACACTATCGCCCCAATTCGTATCTAAGACTCTTTGTTTCCATTGTTCTATTGTGAGTCTTGAGTCTAAGTCCTTTTTATTCATACCCTTATTGATAGCTTTTGCAAACTTATCACTTAAAAGCTCTTTTATATTTGCATATTCTGCATTCGCTAGTCTAAAATCATCTAAAAGCTTATTGGCTACTTGTGTATCAATCTCGCCACTGCTTGCTTTATTATATACATGCTTTTCTATATTAGAATCTATAATGTTTTTCATATCTTCTAAATGATTTTTAGCTCTGAATTTCTTTAAATCACTGCTACTTTTGTCATAATTCCTTAATATTTCATTAATATTTTTGCGTAATTCTATTGCTTCATTTAATGGAATGCTTGGCATAGAATCTACTCTTTTTGTTTCTCTGACTAAGGTCCTAGTAAGCTCACTATCTATTCCTAAAGTTTGCAGGGCATCATCTGTTATTTTCTTATAAGACGTAAGAATATCGCTTTTAAAGTCTCTATCTCTTAAAGTATCATGTAAGTTTTTAATAGACTTTTGATAATTGATTTTTATTTCCCTATCTATTTCATCTAACATATTTTTATAAAGGGCTGGGATAGAATCTATTTGAGTTTTGCCACTCTTTACATATTCGTTGATTAGCTCTTGTTCAAACTGCTTACTTAAATTGGTAAAATTTTCCCCCATTTTATTAACAGCTCGGTTTATAATCTGTGCTTCTTGTGCTGTGAGTTGCCCTGCAAATTCTTTACTTAATTCTTTATTTGAAAATATGCTTGATAATAACCTTTCTTGTGTTTCCTCTTTGGTTGTGAATTTGTTTATAGGGTGTAATAGAGAATCAGTTTTAAAATGTGCTATGCATCTAATATGTAAAAAGACATAAGAAATAAAAAACTTGAAGCTAAGGATAAAATAACGTTATCAACACAATCAAGACTCATATTTTCAAGGAATTAAGGGTAAAAGCTCTATTAAATGTTATTTGTATTCAAGCAACAGCATTGAATTTATAAAAAGTCGCATTCACATAATTCGTTTAAGTTTTTATTTTTGCTCTTTAAAATATTTGCTGTAGAATTTACCATGTCAGTATTGACATTTTTGCCTGCGACATAATAATATAACAAAGCCTATGATAAAAATAAATCCGATTATAAAGACTAATTTCGTATCATTTTTTAAAGAACTAAACCAATCTTAATTTCCCAAAATTTGTAAATTTTTCATCGTAACAAAAAAAAGAAATACAAAGATTAGAAGCCCTGTTTTAAGAGAAGCGGTTTAATATGCTAAATCTTAGCGGAAATGATCATTTTGATTTCATATTCTTATACACATTAATAAACAATTGGTGTTACAATGACATTGCTGTCTTCATGCTGATTAATAGATTCCAAAATGGGCAAATATTATGCCTGCAATAAGAGCCAATATTGGGATAATTACTGCTACTACGCAAATATCTAAATAACTCTTTTTATGAGTCATGCCTGTGATAACAAGCAATGTAAGCACTGCTCCATTATGAGGTAATGCATCAAGTCCACCAGAAGAAATAGAGGCTACTCTATGAAATAACTCCAAGGAGATATGTTCACTTAAGGCAATTTCCCTATATTTTTCACCTAATGCTTCAAGGGCAATACCCATTCCACCTGATGCAGAACCAGTTGCTCCTGCTAACAGATTCACAGCCACAGCTTCAGATATAAGAGGGCTTCCTTTAATACTAAGCAATAAATCAATGAGTGTTTGGAATCCCGGTACTACCTTTACAACAGAGCCAAACCCAACAGCCGCACTAGTATTAATAATAGCAATCACAGAGCCTGTTGCCCCAGCATTAATAGCAGCAATAAACTCCTTATAACGAACTATGTTTAAAAGTAAAATAAGCAATATACCACACAAAAGAGCATTAATAATATGCAAAGAAAATACATTTAATAAAATAACTACAGTCAATAGGGGCAATATAGATAGTATAAAATGAGGGATTACTTCCTTTTTATTGGAGTTTTCGTCAGAATCTTGATTATTTTTTGACTCGGGCTCATCATAAACTTCTCCTTTGCTCTTTAAGTAATATTCTCTATATCGTAAGTAAAAATACCCACCAAAAAACATAATAGCACTTGCAATAATACCCATGATAGGAGCAGCCATTGGTGTTGTATTAAAATACTGCATGGGAATGAGATTTTGAATCTGTGGACTACCCGGAATCGCCATCATTGTAAAAGTAAACGCACCTAAAGCAATAGAACCGGGTATGAGACGTCTTGGAATATTTGCTTGTCTAAATAATGATAAAGCCAAAGGATACACAGCAAAAACAACGACAAAAAGGCTTACTCCCCCATAAGTTAAAATAGTAGCCGAAAGGACAACACCCAAGATAGCTCTTTTTTCTCCAAGTAGTTTACCCATCATCAAAGACACAGAAGCCGCCATATTAGTAATTTCCATAAGCTTACCAAAGATAGCTCCAAGCATAAATACTGGAAACCATTGTTTAGCAAAACCAACAAATCCACTCATATATACATTTGTATAGCTATCAAGCAAATCAAGTCCACCACCTATGGCAACGACACCAGCAGCAATTGGTGCAATCCAAATAATAGACCATCCGAGATATGCCAATACCATTAAAATAAGAAGCCCTAATATTATCCCTGTCATTTTAACTCCTTATTGTGCTGTGTATCCACCATCGATTATCATATTTGTTCCAGTAATATTTTTCGCACAATCTTGTGCCAAAAAGAATGCTAAAGCAGCGACATCGGCAATATCAACAAGCTTTTTTTGTGGAATCAAGGGAAATAAGACCTCATCTAAAACTTGTTCCAAAGACACACCGCGAGTTTTAGCTAAATCTTGCATTTGTCCCCTTACAAGCGGAGTATCAATATAACCCGGACAAATGGCATTTGCTGTGATTCCATGGGCTGCACATTCTAGTGCAATTACTTTCGTAAGACCTATAATTCCATGCTTTGCACTATTATAAGCAGCCTTTCCGGCAAAGCCTATGAGACCATTAATAGACGCCATATTAATGATTCTACCAAATTGCTGTCGTTTCATGATAGGCACAACAGCTTTGGAACACAAAAATGAGCCAACCAACATAACATCTATCATCTGTTTAAACTTACTAGTGGGAAAATCCTCAATATTTGCAACATATTGTAATCCCGCATTATTGATAAAAACATCAATGCTACCAAAATGGGAATGACTTTTTTGCACCAGATTTTTCACATCTTCTTCATTTGCTACATCACACACAACGCCAAAACAATTACTAGAATACTTAGAATCTGTAAATGTCGCCAATGTCTTATCCAAAGCCTCTTTATTTAAATCTGAAAAAACAACTCTGTATTCTCTCTCTAAAAAGTATTTTGCTATCTCAAATCCTATACCGCTTGCACTTCCTGTAACAATAAGAGTTTTCATACATTTACCTTTAAAATAAAATTAATCCTAAAATAAAAATTGGTGCACTGATGAATAAAGCCATCATGCAATATCCCATAATAGCCCTTGCCCCAAGTCCAGCAATAGCCAAAGCAGGCAAAGCCCAAAAAGGCTGTATCATATTTGCCCATTGTTCACCATAAGCAATAGCCATAGTTGCTTTACCCAAATCTGCACCCACTGATTTTGCTGCTTCAATGACAAATGGACCTTGTATAACCCAATGTCCACCACCACTTGGCACAGCAAAATTAATAAAAGCAGAACTAAAAAATGTCATTAAAGCAAAGCTTTGAGCATTAGAAATGTCAATAAAGAAATTAGTAATTAATTCTCCCAAACCACATTTTTCCATAAGTAATGCAATGGATGCATAAAATGGAAATTGTATGAGAATTCCAGCCGTTGTCCTAGAAGCATGGGCAATAGCTCTCATGTATGCCATAGGAGTTTTGTGTAAGAGCAATCCTGAAATGATAAAAATAAAATTTACCGTATTTATAGTGAAATTAAAGCCATTTTTTTGGACATAGAGGATAAGCCATGTTATACCCAATGCAACGATAGTAAGTGCTAAGATTCTACTTTCCTCTAGTTTTTGGGCAAAGGTAGCATTAGAATCTATGTTTATGTTAAAATTTGGTTCTTCTCTCAAAAGTTCCGGATTTATGGGGGTTGGAATCTTTGGTGTCATTTTTTTGCAAACAATTGGCATTACAATCAATAATCCTATACATACGAATGCGTTATAGGCGGTAAATATTGTATCTTTTAGCGGGATAATACCACCTATAGACTGCTCAACTGGATTATTCGGTGTTGCAGCAAGCAACGGCATAGACCCCGATAATCCACCTCCCCAACTAAGAAACCCAATATACGCACATGCAATTAAAATAGGATAATCAACATTTTTTAAATATCTTGCAATTTCTTTTGCAAACAATGCCCCCACAACAAGTCCAAATCCCCAATTTATCATTGAAGCTATAAGTCCAAAAAACACTACCCAATAAGCAGCAGATTCTGGCGTTTTGATTTTTTTTGCTGTATTTCTTAGGAGATTTTTCACAGGAGGTGAACTGGCTAAAGCATATCCTGTAACCACAACAAGACACATTTGCATACTAAAGGCTAAAAGATTAAAAAACCCATCTCCCCAAACTTCTATTACCTTCACAACAGAATGCTGTAGCAGCATACTTAAAACAAGAACAATGAGAGTTAAAATAATCGCAAAGACTAATGGATCTGGCAAATATTTATTAACAATATGAGTGAAAAAACTTGTGATTCTATTAAACATTATATTTTCCAATTTTATTTTATAAGAGATTGTCTATATACATACCTCAAAATGTGCCTGTGTCTTATTTTTTAGCTCTTCCAATGTAACATTGGGTTGTAATTCTACAAGTTTCATAATGCCATTTTCAAAATCGAAGACTCCAAGTTCTGTAATTAAGCGATTCACAACTGATTTTCCTGTTAAGGGTAAGCTACATTCTTTTCTTACCTTACTCTCGCCATGCTTATTCGTGTGTTCCATAACAACTACTATTCGTTTTGCACCACTAACCAAATCCATCGCTCCACCCATACCTTTTACAAGCTTACCCGGTATCATATAATTTGCCAAATCCCCATTTTGTGATACTTCCATACCGCCTAGAATAGCAAGGTCAATATGTCCTCCGCGAATCATCGCAAAAGAATCGGCACTGTCAAAAAATGCGGCTCCTTTAACAATAGTAATAGTTTCTTTTCCTGCATTAATCAAATCTGGGTCTATTTTGTCTTGGACTGGATATGGACCGATGCCTAAAAGCCCATTTTCAGACTGCAAAAATACTTCTAAGTCCAAATTTTTTATTTCATTAGCTACAAGCGTTGGCATACCTATCCCAAGATTGATATACATGCCATCTTTGACTTCTTTGGTAGCTCTCTGTATAATGAGTTTTTTTATAGAATCTGTCATAGTTATTCCTCTCTTGTTATGATTTTTTCTATTCTTTTTTCATAATTTTTACCAAGATACACAAAATCTACATAGATTCCAGATAAATGAATAGAATCAGCATCCAAAGAATCTACAATCTCTTCTACCTCTGCTATGGTAACATTCCCGGCAGTTGCACATAATGGATTAAAATTCCTTGCTGTTTTATTAAAAATAAGATTTCCATATTTATCTGCTTTTTGTGCCTTGACTAATGCAAAGTCTCCTTTGATTGCCTTTTCTAAAATATAAGTTTTACCATCTATTTCTTTATGCTCCTTACCTTCTGCTATAGCTGTACCGACACCTGTTGGTGTATAAAATGCTGGGATACCAGCCCCACCTGCTCTAAGCTGTTCTGCTAAAGTGCCTTGTGGTGTGAGAACTACCTCAATTTCATTATTAATAAATTGTCTTTCAAATGTTTTATTTTCTCCTACATATGAGGCTATTATTTTTTTAATTTGTTTATTTTGTAATAAGATTCCCAAACCACAATCGTCAATACCACAATTATTGCTTACCACTATTAAATCTTTTATCCCCAAATCTTTAATTTTTTGGATGCAAAACTCTGGGATACCACATAGCCCAAATCCACCCACAAGCAAACTCATACCGTCTTTAAGCCCATAAAAGGCTTTATCTAAATCTTGAATGATTTTATTCATATTGCCAACCTTTATTCTTGAATTTCCACTAATGCACTTATGCCTTGTCCACCACCTATACATAACGTGGCTAAACCTAAATTTTTTCTTTTTTGTCTTAAGGCATTAATAAGACTCACCAGGATTCTAGCCCCACTTGCACCAATTGGATGTCCTAATGCAATAGCCCCACCATGTATATTAACACGTTCGATTTTCGGCTTCAATTCTCTAAGAGTAGCAATGCTTTGTGCAGCAAAAGCCTCATTAGCTTCTATGAGCTCTATGTCATCTATTTTGAGATTGTTGCGTTCTAAAAGTTTCTTTGCAGCAAATGCAGCCCCAATACCCATAATTTTTGGATTCACTCCGACATTTGCAAAAGATTTCAGAGTTGCTAAAATTGGTAAATTTAATTCTCTTGCTTTTTGTTTGTGTGTAAGTATTAACATAGCAGCACCATCATTGATTCCAGAAGAATTACCAGCCGTAACACTGCCGTTTTCTATAAAGGCTGGTCGTAGTTTTGACAAACCTTCTATACTTATGTCTTTACGGACAAATTCATCTTCTTCAAAGATACTATCTGATTTTTTATTTTTTATATTTATGGGTAATATTTCATCTTTAAAATTACCATTATGTATCGCATCAATAGCCTTTTTATGAGAATGAAAAGCAAACTCATCTTGTTCTTGTCTTGAGATGTTGTATTCCTTAGCCAAATTTTCTGCCGTGATTCCCATGTGATAATTATTAAAAGCACACCATAATCCATCTTTTATCATAGTATCTATTAATGTTTGATTACCCATTTTATAACCAAATCTTGTATTCTCCAAAGCATGTGGTGAAAGAGACATATTTTCGGTGCCACCAACCACTACTATATCACTATTATGAGTTTTTATACTATTGAATCCCAATTCAATCGCTTTTAATCCAGAACCACAGACCATATTCACCGTAAAGGCACTTTTATTTTCATTAATACTAGAATTTATTAAAACCTGTCTAGCCGTATTCTGCCCTTGTGCACTCTGTAAAACATGACCCAAAATAACTTCGTCTATTAAATGAGAATCTATATTTGTTATTTTCATGAGTTGTTTTGTTAAAAAAGTAGCCATTTGTGTTGCTTTCATATTGCTTAAGCTCCCTAGAAAAGAACCTATTGCTGTTCTTTTTGCACCAACTACAACTACTTCTCTAATATGTTCTTGCATGATATTCCTTTTGAATCCTTTTTTATTATTAAGAATAACAAATAAGAATAACAAAAAAAATGATTACGATTTTTTTACAATTTATTCAGTATATTTTTTACAAAAAGTAACATAAAAATATGAGGAAGTATTTTAAACATTACAATATTAGCAACATAACTATACATAATGAAAGCTGAAAGTAATCTACAATTTTATGTAGATTGCAATCAATAATCAAATTATTCAATACCCACAATATTTCTCTTTCACATCATCATAATAAACTTAGAATCAAAAAATCTAAAACCCACATACAAAAATTCTACGCAATTTTCAATCACAATAAAAGCAAGAAATATTTAAGAAGAATAATAAATTCTCCAATTAACACACCACTCCAACCCACCCATATAGAAAAACATAAAACTCAATACTCAAATATCCATAAATCCATTGAATAGGAATAAATACATAGAGAATCTTAACATATGAATAGGAATAAATACATAGAGAATCTTAACATACTTAACATACTTAACATACTTAACATACTTAACATACTTAACATACTTAACATACTTAACATACTTAATATACTTAATATACTTAATATACTTAATATACTTAATATATCTAATATATCTAATATATCTAATATATCTAATATATCTAATATATCTAATATATCTAATATATCTAATATATCTAATATATCTAATATATCTAATATACTAGCTCGTTTGGCTTACTAACATACTTAACATAGTA
>CASFZH010000069.1 GCA_949299115.1 uncultured Helicobacter sp.
AAATCATTAAAGGAAGTTAGTCCAAAATATACCCTTAATGAAGCCTTATCAACCTCTATATGTCGTGAGGTATGCTCCTCATTTATAAGCCCATGTTCTGCACTAGCATAGGCGTTAAATATGGGGATTTGGATAGAATCATCAGTATTTGTGTGGGGATATGGAATCTAATTTACTGACGTTTAAATCTTGCTTAGTTGATGACTTACTGACATATTCATATCCAATAAGTATTCAATAGGAATATTTAAAAAATTAGAGATTAATGTTAAATCATTATCCCTTATAGTCTTCATTTCTCCTCTTTCTATTCTGCCTATTTTTTTACATTAATACCTAAAAAAATTGCTAAATCTTATTGTGTTATTATCTTACATTTTTTTAATTTCAACTATTTATGTCCCTTTAGTCTTCACAGGAATATCAAAAATGTCTCACAATCATTAATTAAGCACGAAATAGCATGAAAAGGCTTAATAGAAAATAAAATAACTGAGCGAAGATAATATTGCTCTTAGGACTGAATGATGAAAATTAGGAAGTTTAAAAAAGTGATTGCAAAGCTTAAATTTTGAAAATTGAAGATAACCACTAAAATAAACTAAAAACAGCTTCTAAACTTAACTCTTATAATACACTATTCCCTTAACTTAATCTTTGGAATTAATGGGTTATAGTATAAATTTGCATAGAAAGGATAAAAAATGAATGAAAGTGCAGTAGCACAAATGCTAAAAAGAGGTATAAGACTTAGAGCATGGGTAATTTCCAAAGGTGCGGGACGATTTAACATTGCTTAAATATCTCTCTATTGATAGAATACAAGGCAAAAGAGGTAGAGCAAAAGAATTACGTGCTATGCTCGAAAAAGAAGGCTTTACTATCCCCAAAAAGAGTGCATAATGAAGCTAGGATATATAGCATTAGACTTTATTTTTGCATGATTAGTGCATACCAAGAATTAGGGATTATAGGAGTTTGTAGTGGGACAATGGATAAATAATGAAGAGTTTCGAAATTGCATAATATTTTGGTGTGTGCATTGCAATTACGCATTAAAAAGTAGATATGCAAAAATTTTCCCTTTATGTTTATCCCTTTATGTTTATCAAGGAAATCTTGTGAAATTAGGCTAAAAAAATAAAACTGCTAGAGAGCAAAAAAGCTTCACTCAAAATGATTTGGCTAAAATAATCCATACATCTCATGTAAGCCTCCAATTAATATGAATCAGATAAAGAAAATACAGCTTTAGAAAATCTTCAAAAAATTGCAAATGCCCTAGATTTTGAAGTATCTTTTTTATCTTCCAATTATTATCCTCAATTAGAAAACATGTCGCCCAATATGTTGATAAATGATTTGCCAATGACTACAGATATGACAACAGTTCATTTTTTTTATTTTTTTTAAAGATAATATGGTTTCAGCAGATTTTGGGATAATGAATTGTGAAGCAAAAATAGCACATACACCACCAAAGCCATTTTACTTGAGGTTTGTAGCATTACGAGTTTAAAAGGATTAGGTATGCTAAAATGCTAGTGATAATCGCAATACACAAATATAAGATGGTGATTATTAGCTGATTCAAGAAAAACAAAGTATAAAAAGGCTCTATTTATATTATTGAATATAATAATGAGATTTTCATAAAATACACACATAAATACCATAAAATACGCCTTTTGAGCGATAATAGAGATTACCTTCTTATTGAGATAGAGAATGAAGGGGATACAAAATCGTGGCTAGAGTATCACTTCTGTTAAGATAAAAAGTTTTGGTGTTTTTAAACAGCTTTTTACATATTATGCTATACTTGACAGGATATTAGGAGAGCTTTGCTTATTTACATTTCAATACATTATGAAATAAGCGTTTAAATTCCTTAAAATCAAGACTTCTTTAAGTCTTTTTATACATGATTCTAAAGATTTGTTCAAATATACAATATTCTTGAAAAATATATAAAAAACTTTGAAATTTATCTAAAAATTCTATTGCATTTTGATTTCATAAAATCTCTCATAAACTTCTACCCACACAATATCTCAAGCACTTATTCCCTACTTGATTAAACACATTTGCATACAATTATAATATTAATGTACAGAAAGCATCGTGGGTTATAGTAATGTGTATTGTAATGATATAAAATTTATATCATTCTAGTTTTCCACTGTTCTTGAGAAGTTGTAATTCATGTTCCGTAAAGATTCTTGATTGTAGTACGAATTTTTCTCCCATTCCATATTCAAGTGAAAATTCGCTTCCATTTCCAGATTCTGCATGAATAATTAATTGTGTGTGTTTCCAATAAGCAAATTGAGCTTGGTGTATATAGAATGGAACATTGTTGAGATACCCCAATAATTTATCATTATTGCCAATTTTAAAATCATTTTTTTGATAACAATAGGGTGTAGAGCCATCACAACAACCACCCGATTGATACATTAATATTTCACCATATTCCTTTGTTAGCTTTGTTAAGAGGTTTAATGCCTCTTCTGTAGCTATAACTTGGCAAGGTATGCCATTTTCTTGTATTTGAGTGGGTAAAGACATGAAACGCTCCTAATCTTTAATAGTGATTCTATACTCTATCATAATTTTATGATTAATGTGTATGTTATGCCATATTTTATGTAAAAATTGTATTTTAAGGTGATATTATTTCTATTTTTAAAATTATGGTAGAATCTCTTAAAAATAGGCTTAATTGATGAAGGAGAGAATATGAAAATCAGCCCACGTTATATTTTACCTAATCTCTTTACTGCTGCAAGTATCTTTATGGGTATATTAGCTATTTTTATGGCACATAGAGGGTTGCTTTATCATGATTCTAAGTCCTTTATAACGGCATGCTGGTATATTTTATTTTCAACAATATTAGATGGGCTCGATGGTCGTGTCGCACGAATTACAAATACAGCAAGTAAATTTGGTGTAGAGTTTGATTCATTGGCTGATATAGTCGCATTTGGTGTGGCACCAGCCATATTGTTATATTTTTATGTTGGGCATGAATATGGGCGATATGGCATAGTAATAAGTGGGCTTTTTGTGGTTTTTGGTGCAATTCGTTTAGCACGGTTTAATATAACCACTAATGTTGAAACACATTCTTTTATTGGATTACCTATTCCATCAGCTGCTGCAATTTTGTGTTTATGGATTTTGGTTGTAGAATATCACAAGTTTGATGTTTTTGGAATATTAAGTTTATTACATGCCCATTCATATATTTTTTTGATTCTTGCTTTTATAATATCTCTTCTCATGGTAAGCAATATTCGTTATCCTAGTTTTAAAAAGATAGAATGGAATCTTAAATATTTTATTTTGTTATTGATTGTTCTAGCATTTGTTGTCCTACAACCTTCACTCAGTCTCTGTATTATATTGAGTGTCTATATCATTTATGGTATTTTACGTTGGATTTTTATTGTATTATTTAAAATTTTGTTTAAACGTAAGCTTGATTCTCATGTCATTACTGATAACCAAAATACTATATCGCAGAATCTTATTCTCATGAATACCACAAAAAAAAGCATGTCGCAACATGAAGTGATAGAATCTGGAGATTCCAATAAATATTCATATCAAGATTCTAAAGACCATTTTTCTACACCACCATCTTTAGATGATGCAAAATATTCTCATGTTATACCATCAAGTATGAATAATGATGATTTTTCACAACATGATTCTATGCAAGTGCAATCACTAGAAAACAACAAAACCTCTTTGATAACCTCACAAAAAAACACTAACATAAAGGATATATAGTGCATACAAAATCCCATCTCGATTTAGCACAAGATAGTATCCTAAAGCTTTTTTTAAATTACTTTATTCCCATGCTTCTTGCTATGTTGGCTATGGCAAGTTACTCTACTGTTGATGGAATTTTTGTTAATAAAAAGCTAGGTGATGAAGCCATGAAGGCTATTGTTGCAGTTTGGCCTCTTTTCCCGGCTCTTATGGCTTGTTCTCTAATGTTTGCCCTAGGTGGTGCAAGCATGATAGGGTACTATCTTGCAAAAGAAAAAAAACAAATAGCTAATATTATTTTCAGCAGTATTACATATTTTCTTTTTCCGCTTTCTCTAATACTTGGATTTTTAGTTTATTATAATGCTGATATAGTTGTAAAATGGTTTGTGCATAATCTCTCTAATAATGTAGAATCTATGGCTATTGAATATCTCAAGGGAATTTGTTTGGGGCTTTTTGGAATTATCATACATCCTATTTTAGATATATGCGTGATTAATGATAAACGACCAAGATTCGCTATGTTTGCCATGTTCCTTGGAGCAATTTGCAATGTGATTCTTAATTATTTATTCCTATTTATCTGGGAGCTTGGTATTATCGGTAGTGCTTATGCTACAGTCTTGGGGCATATCATTGGCTCTATTGTTTTATTGTGGCATTATATTCCTACGCGACATAGAATCTTGTTTTTTTTATGTTTTGGAGCAAAAAAAATATCTCATGTAGACATAATATTTTCAATTGTTTTTGAAAAAAAGGGGGATTTACATTTTGTCCCACTTTTTAATTGGACATTCATCATTAGAGCAATGAAATTTGGCATTCCCTATGCAGCAAGTGAAGCAAGTGTAGGCTTTGTGATGTGGCTTTATAATAGAATCTTAAAAGATATTGGCGGTGAAGATGCTTTAGCAATCTATAGTTCTGTGTTATATGCTGGTTTTAATTTCTTTACCGTTTTACTCGCTCTAGCTGAATCTATTCAGCCTCTTGCAAGTTTTAATTATGGCATGAGAAATTTTGAAAGGTTAAAGCAGATTCTGAAATTTTATATACGTATAGCCATTATTTTATCCATTACGATATATGCCTTATTTTTCTTTTTTGATTCTTATATTGCTACAATGTTCCTAAAAGATATAAATCTCAAGATTCAAAGTGCTGAAGCCATGAGAATCTATTTTATTGGGTTTATATTTTTAAGCATTAATCTTATTATTGCTCTTTATTTACAATCATTGCAACGACCGTTTAGTTCTTTTCTTGTAACTATGTCTTATACGCTTATTTTTATTGCTATTCTTTTGCCCTTTATTGCAAATTTCTTTGGATTAAGGGGTGCATGGATAACATACCCAATTGCTCAATTTTGTGCATTACTTGTAAGTATTGCGATACTGCGATATGAGATTACACATGGCTTATATATAAAAAAATACAAAAAATATAAACATACAAAATAACTCTTCACATTAATATTTAGTGCTGGTAGCAATAGGATTTTATGGATATGCCGTAATTTTTTTATATATTTTGCTAGAGACCATAAAGATTGTGATTAATTGTTTTCGTCATGCTTTGTCGAATATGATTGGAATCCAAATAATTCTCCATATTGTTTTAATGAGACAGTCAGTCAATAATGGCTTTATTGTAAAATTATGAGCATTTTATATAATGTTGGATAAATTTAAGCTACATAGTGATATTATAAATTATGATATAATATCACTTAATATCTCTAATAATACGACTAGACTAATAGTAATTGAGGATAACAATGATTTTTGATATAAATTTTACTTTGCTGTGTTTACTTTTTGTTGTTGCTTTTATCGCTGGATTTGTAGATTCTATTGCTGGAGGTGGCGGCATGATTACTATTTCTGCATTATTGCTTATAGGTATCCCTTCTCATCAGGCTTTAGGAACAAATAAATTGCAGAGTTGTTTTGGGAGTTTTTCTGCTACTTTACATTTTTATAACAATGGACTTTTAAAGTTAAAAGAAAATATTATCGCCGTTATATGTGTGTTTATGTGTGCGATTTTAGGAGCAAAAATTGTTAATAGTTTTTCTACGGATTTTTTAGCCAAATGTATTCCTTTTTTGCTCATAGCCTTTGCATTGTATTTCTTATTTTCACCTAAGATTAACGAAGAATCAAAATACACACGAGTTGGGAAAATGACGCTATGTTTTGTTTTGGGAGGCATTGGGTTTTATGATGGTTTTTTTGGACCAGGAACTGGTTCTTTTTTAATGTTTGCTCTCATTGCTCTTGGTGGCTTAGGGATTAAAGAGGCATTAGCTCAAGCTAAACTTTTTAATTTTACTTCAAATTTTGCTTCTTTATTAGTCTTTGCCTTGGGAGGACAAGTTTTATGGTTGCTTGGATTTATTATGGGGATTGGACAATTTATCGGTGCAAATATTGGTTCAAGAGTGGCATTGCGTTATGGAATCAAAATTATTAAGCCGCTTGTTGTTACTGTGTCTCTTATTGTTTGTGTAAAATTATTATATAATGAATACATAATATGAGAGCTTTAATCACGTTAATTATTTGTAGCGTTATTTCCAATAAAAAGAGGTAAGAAAAATTGTAAAAAGCCCCTTAAAAAGAGTTGCATACTTTGAGTGAATGAATAAGATTGGAAATTTATGACAATCTAAATTTTGTAAAGAAAAGAAAATTACATTATAAATAAAACTAGAAAAATTTACAAAAAGTAAAAAATAATTCAAAAAATAATAATTTTAATACTCAAATACCTACATTTATATTCAGATAAGATAATAGAAAATATAAAAATTGACTTCACAATTAATTACGTTGAATTTGGTATATTGATGCTATATTTCTATACTAACGATTCGCAATCCACAGAATCTTTGTCTGTGTATTTATGTTTTACATAATATCTAAATCATCTATGCTTAGTAACAACTTGGCTATAATTTTTAATGCACCACCCTTTTCCTTTCTTTTACTTTATATATACTCACATGAATTTATTAATATGGTGAATCAAAAAACTTATATTTTTTTTGTCGTAAAAATAGCACAAATTTTTTCTTATTATGTATATAATTTATATATTTTGTGTTCTCATAAATCGTACTTATGTGTGCTGTAGCCAAAATAGATGATAAAAGTATAATTTTGTGGTAAAAATAAATACAAATATACTATTTGTAACATTTACAAAAAAATATCAAAAAAAATTGTAATTAAAAATTAATATTAAATTGTGCTATCTTAGATATAAAGATATTGTATCTTTTAATATTTTTTATCAAAAGATATAGTATAGAGTTATCATCATTAGTGAGCGTTTTGGCATGATATTTATCCTTGCTTCAATTGTGCTTGGTATATATGACAAATATTTGAATCTTTGCAAGTCCGCTTTGTTGTATTGGGGCATATATTCGGGGATTAGAATCCAATAAAATTGCTAATATTTGGAGTTTGGATTTATTTTTTATGCTTGTTTCTATAACATTTTTGTATAGTTTTTGTGATTAGTAATGGCACGTTAAATAATCTTGCTTTAAAGGCAATGTATAGTGCGAGACATTATCTATGAAGTATCCCTATTATACTTATATAGCGGTTGCGATTTCCGTTGTGTTGGTCACGAAATTATGCTGGATTTGCATTCATGAGTCCTTTGGTGTTGTATATTGCTGATAAAATTAAAATGAGCAAGATTCTTGCTGCACTTATTATTTATTCTAATTCTTGTGCTGGAAGTTTTAATCCTTTTACACTTGGTAGCAAGACTACATATAATTTTACAGAAAAGCTTGGATATAGCCCTGAAATAGCAAGTGTTTATCAGCTTTCTTTGGGCAGGAATATGTTTATTGTCCATACTTTAATTTTTATTATTGGTTATTTTTTTGTTAAAAGGATATAAAAAAGAGAAACTTCATGAAATAGAAAAAGCTGAAAAATTGAATGGTGTACAAATTCGTACTATTATCGTAGTGTGCTGCATATTTTTAACAATTATGATTCCATCAATTTGGTTGGCAATTACCCCTGATAATGTAACCTTGAAATCTATTACTAAGATGTTGAATCCAACGTTTTTATGCTTTATCGGTGCGGTATTAGCAATTCTCTTTAAGCTTAGTAATGAGAGAGAAGCATTTAAAAATATTCCTTGGGATTTAATTTTTATGATTGGTGCATTAAGCATACTTATAGCACTTAGTAAGAAAGTGGGGCTATGGCAATCATTAGTAATTTCTTGAATGAAAATGTAAGCAATAGTGGTAATGCTATATTTTATTTTTTAGCTATGATAACTCCCCTTAATGTCTGCTTTTGCTTCAAGCATGGGAGTAGTTATGCCAACATTTTTCCCTCTTGTGCCGGAATTAGATAGTATGAATTATGGTTTAGCTTTTTCTGTGATTGGTGTTTTTGTTACATTTGCAGGATATTCAAGCTTTTCAACCGGAGATGCTTTGGTATTAGCTGAGACAAAAGATGAAGAGGAAAGATGTTGTCTCTTTATACGACTCTTGATTCTGCTTTTTATTTTGGTAGCTTTTGGTATGATACTGCTCTTTTTGGGTATTTTACGATAAATTTTAGAATAGGAGATAATTATGAGTTTTGATAATTACATAGGCAAACAAGAAATAACAAAAGAGCTAATAAGTGAAACATAAGTCCAAAAATCAGCACAACTTTGGACTACAAGAATCTTTTTAATGGCGATGTATTGCCGCACTTATGGCAGTGGTGTTTTTTTTATACAAGGCTTACCTAGAGAAAGATTGGACAGACTTGCTAAGATTCATAAAAATTAGGTTTTTAATTTTCAAGGTAAAATGGTAGATTTACCCGTGATTAAAAGAGCCATGAATATGCTTAAATATTTAGAATCTCTGTATTTATGGGATTCTATTGGTTCAAATTATGTAGAATATAATTTTTTAATTTTATTTTTAAGGAGAAATATTATGAAAAAAGTTTTAGTTCCCTTAGCACAAGGTTTTGAAGAAGCTGAATTTATAGGTATTGTAGATGTATTGCGTAGGGCAGGATTGCATGTTATTGTGGCTGGTTTAAATGGTGCTGGAATAGTAAAGGGTGCAAATGGTGTTAGCATACAAGCTGATGTTGCATTAAGTGACGTAGATATTAATACGTTAGATTCCATTGCATTACCCGGTGGCTTTGAGGGTATGGAAAATCTCTCTAATAATGAAAAAGTTATTCAAATTATTCAGACTTTACACACAAATGGTAAATTAGTCGCAGCTATTTGTGCATCGCCTATTGTACTTAATAAAGCTGGTGTGTTGCAGGGTGATTTTACTTGTTATCCCGGTTGTGAAACTGGCTTAAATGGCAAGAGAATCAATATGCCTGTAGTTGAAAACGGTAATGTGATTACTTCCGCTGGTCCAGCTACCGCTATCTTATTTGGTTTAACTATTGCTAAAAGATTATGTGGTGAGGAAACTTACAAGGCATTATACGATGGTTTGTTGCTTCCTTTAACAAAGTTGTAGATTTTAATATTTCAAGTTCAAAGTATCATTATGAATAGTGATTTGTTATAGTATTTCTGTT
Source organism: uncultured Helicobacter sp. (assembly GCA_949299115.1). Lineage (GTDB taxonomy): Bacteria > Campylobacterota > Campylobacteria > Campylobacterales > Helicobacteraceae > Helicobacter_A. The sequence goes on from CASFZH010000069.1 coordinate 9,393, forward strand.
AGTTGATAATTTCTTTTTTTGCGAATATTTTTGTGTTTTGATTATCTCATGATTAAAATTTATCAGATTGAATTAAAATAGCAAAATCGATACAATATATAAAAGATATGGGCTAAAATGAAGAATGTATAACATGAAAAGTAGTTTTGAAAATATTGTATTACAATACCATTTCTATTGTAGCTATTATAAGACCATTTGTTATGCTACATATTGGCATGAGTTTTAGATTCTCCAAGATTATAAGCAATATAAGATTTTAGAATCATAAACTCCAAATGTGTTTGGAACATAAGAGATTGTAAGACTTTAAAAGGTTTTGCACTCCTTTAGCTTCTAAGATTATCAAGATTCATGCTGTCTTGCAAATACGAATCTCCATTGCTAAACAATATTACATCATCACATCTTTTTCTACATCATGGCTATACTTATATGTTTGTATTAATGAGTTACCTTGCTCTCTTTGGAATCTTCTACCCTATGCTACATTGCCATCTACTATCTTAATACTATTTCCTAGCATTAGTATTGTCTCGTAATTATCTTAGCACATAATCTATTGTATTTATCAGAGGCTGTGCATTTCTATAATCATCTTGTTTAAAAAAA
>CASFZH010000070.1 GCA_949299115.1 uncultured Helicobacter sp.
CTTATTGTATGTGTATTATGGGATTCTATATAATGGAGTTAGCATGTTGTTTCTTAGACATTTGTGTTTGATTATGTATTTTGGTATATCAATTCTATATGCACAAGATATAAATGAAGTATCCAATAACATACCAATGTCCCCACAATCTACTACTACTACTACTCCAACTACACAGCCCACGATTCCTCTTAATGAAACAAGAAAGCTTGAGCTTGCTGGTGATGATACATTTGGATATGATATTAGCAATAAGATACGGAAATCAAAGAGCAATTTTAACGTGGGTATTGGCATGAATATTGTTAGATTACAAAATACCAATATTTTTCGACTTAATGCTAGTGTGTTGGCTGGTTATAGTTATTTTTTTCATAAAACAATTGGTTTTAGAGGATATGCCTTTTTTGATAATATGGCAACTCAATTTTATACCGGAGCTGGAATCGATATATTATGGGATTTCATCCAGACAGAACCATTTGGATTAGGAATTATAGTTGGTAGTAGTGCGGGGTATGTAAAAAGTTATAATATAAGCGGTGCAGGTGATTTTTTGGGGCAGTTTCATGTTGGTATTGGTATGACTTTTGATAGTGGCAAAAGCCGTTTAGAAGGATTAACACGTATTCCCTATAATCAAATTAATTTTTTGGGAAACATAGAGCGAGTAGATATTACCTATATTATTATGTATTCTTATACTTTTTAAACAATGAATAATACCATGATGACTTTTATTTTTCAAAAAAATAAAATGCTCGCAATTTAGCACTCCTAGCTCTAGGATTATTGTGCAATTCTTCTTGTGTTGGGCTTAATGGTTTTTTGTATAGTATGACTCCTTTGGCATGATTATTACCACATTCACATTTCAATGCTGTTTGTGGACAAATACAAGTTTTAATCCATTGTTTAAATTTTTGTTTGATGATTCTATCTTCTAAAGAATGGAATGAAATAATGCAGAGCAATACCCCTTTTAAATTCTCACAAGAATCAAGCAATTTGTGTAATTGTCCTAATTCATCATTTACTTCAATACGTAATGCTTGATATATAAGTGTCGCTGGATGTATGCCACTTTTTGTATGTATTTTCAGTGCAATATTATTGATAATATCTGATGTAATTGTGCTTTTTTGTCTGGCTTGTATAATGAGATTACTAAGTTTTTTATAATCTCTGATTTCTCCATATTCTTTAAAAATTTGCTCTAGCTTGAATTGGCTGTAATGATTTAAAATATAGTCTGCATGTAGAATCTGTGTTGTATCCATACGCATATCAAGAGTCTTAGAGTGAAAGCTAAAACCGCGAGATAAAGTATCAAGCTGGTATGAACTTACACCAATGTCTGCTAAAATCCCTCTTATGTTTATAGCATTTGAATTATGATTGCTATGGGCTATAATATTTGGCAATACTTGTGCAAAGCTACCATGTTGCATACGGAATCTGGTTGGGAATTCTTGTGTTAGATATGTATTGTAGGCAATAGAATCTTGGTCTCTATCAATACCGATGATTGATACATTGTCATAATAATGCAAAAGTGTTTTGCTCATTCCCCCAAAGCCTAATGTGCAATCAATAATTGTTGGATTTAATATAGTATTTTTGATAGGAGATAATAGAAAGCTAGGATTTTTTGGATTTAGCACCATATCAAAAGTTTGTATAACTTCATTAAGTAAAACTGGGATATGCGGTAATGCTTGCATTGGCATTTTCATCTCATGAAATGTGGGAGGCTGATGATTCGAAAACAAATCAAAGAAAGACTTTGTATTGATAAAAGTGGATTGTTGATGATTCTGGGATTTTGATTGTTGCATAGAAAGAGATGGTAGGGTATTATTTTTAATAGTTATTTTTTCTTGATATTTTTCTAAAAAACGTTCTAGGATAATAGAAGCACTAATACTATCAAGTATGCCATTTTTTCTCGCATCATGCCTTGCTTTATATCTTCTATCTTGTAGTCTCATTTCTGCTTCTTGACTACTATATGATTCATCAATAAATAAGACTTTTCCCTTGAAATTGATGAGACCTAGAAAATGTTGTACGCGTCGCTTCATTTCATCTATTTTACTATCTTGTGTTTCATTATAGAAATCTTGTGTAGCGTGTAAGGGTATACCGAAAACAAGGGTAGCACTAGATATATTGCCCGATGTGTAGGCAGCAAGAACTTGTTGCAATTCTTTACTTGCTTGTTTGCGATTTTTACGAATAATGGGTGGTAACGGGATAATAATGTTTTCTGTAATTGTTGCTAAACCAATACGTTTTAATCCAAAATCCACTCCAAATATCATTCAATAATCCTGCAATGGTATGCTATATTGTGTTCTGCAATACAATAATCCTTCACTTCCACCCACTTGCCTTTTAGTAAATTAAAGTTAGTTTGAGTGAAATCTCCATATTGAGATTCTATGGATTGATGAAGTGTAGACACTGGTATAAAGACTTTGTTGAAATATTGGTCTAACCCTGTATAACATTGTATAATACCATCAGAATCTTTGGAGTTATGAAAATTGTCTGGCATAATATTTTTGGGAATTTGTATATTTTTTTGTCCATCAATCAATACATGTAGAGGTGTCATTTTATGTTGTATTCTGAATTTTTTATTTTTTTCTTTTACAATAGATTCGACAAGCTTTAATCTATTTTTAGCAATATCTCCCTTAATAATTTCTAATTTTTCTGCATTTTGTGCTGATTTTGTACCAACTCTTGGACTATAAATAAAAGTATGGATATGGGTAAGAGGCAATGTTATAAGGTTATCTAAAGCTTCTTGGAAGATCTCTTTGGTTTCACCATAATGTCCAATGATATAATCTGTGCCAAGGCTAAAACCTTTTTCTTGAATTGTTGTAAAAAGTTTAAAGTCAGAATCAAAAGAATTTTTTCGATTCATTATTTTTAACATACGTGGACTCGTGTGCTGTATGGCAATGTGTAGATGTCTTTCAAGTTTTTCTAAATCTAAAATATCCAAAAATGTCTGGTCAATTTGACTTGGCTCAAGACTACCCAAACGTATACGTTTAATTCCATCGATTTCGTGTATTTTTCGAATGAGTGTCGCAATGTTAGTGTGTGTGTCAATACCATAACTACCGATATTTGTCCCTGTTAGAATTACTTCGGAGATATTATTTTGTGCTAGAAGCTTGATTTGTTCTATGATATGCTTTTCTTTGAAACTTCTAGCCACACCTCTTACACTCGGAATAATACAATAACTACACGCAAAGTTGCAACCTTCTTGAATTTTAATAAAGGCTCTTGCTTTTCCAATAATCTTTGGCAATAGGATAGAATCAACATGTTTATATTTTTCATTTAACAATAAAACTTTTTGAGAATTTGATAAGATGGCATTTATTTGTTCCTTATGGCTGTGGGTAAAGACGGTATGTGCTAAATTATTTTGAAAAAGATTTTTACCTAAATGTTTAACACCACAACCTGTAAATACAATCTTTTTACCTGCATTTGTGTATTTTCTTGCATAACTACGTATTTCTCTATCTACCTTATTTGTAACTGTGCAAGAATTGATAACGATAATATCTGCTTCACGTTCATTCATGCTAATAGCATAATCCTTAAGACTACTCATCATAACTTGTGTGTCATAAAGATTGCTCCTGCAACCAAAAGTTTTAAAAAATACTTTTGTCAAAATACACCCTTATATCCTATAATATTTAATAAATTTCATCTTTTCTAAATCTTTAATAAAAGAAAAGTAATTTGAAATTATAATATAGATATGTAATATATTGGCTTTAGCTTTGAAGTCTATGGTTTTGCTATAATATAAATATCTGCTGCTATTTCAGGATATTGTTCACCTAATTTCATAAAAGCCTGTATTATGTCAAGATTCCAGTGATTCTGTATTTGTTGGTTTGATAATGGCTTAAGCCAATATCCACCAACTTCTAATATATGAAGTCCAGCTTGTTTAAAATCTTTTTTATAACTATCCATAGAATATATTCGCCTATGCCCATGAAAAATATCTGCTTCACTCATAGAATATTCTGTATCAAGCAAGCCCATCATTACTGCTGCTTGTCTGTGTAGAGAATGGGAATTTGGCACAGCTGCAAGTATTACCCCCCCCCCCCCCGTTATCATTTTTCAACCAAGTTTTAGCTTTTTGTAATACTGTAACAGGATTTTCAACATGTTCTAGTACATGTCCCATAATGATTGCATCAAATTTCTGACTTGGCTCAAAATCTTCAAATAATGAGCAATGAACAGTAATTGATGGGAATCTATTTTTTAGTTTTTCTGCAAAAATATTTGAACCCTCAACAATCTCAAGTTTATCAGTTATGTTTATTAATTGTTCTGTCATTATACCTTCAGCAGGTCCCATTTCTAGTATAGAATCATTTTCCCGTAAATATCTGCTAAATATTTTAAAAGCATAATCAATTTCAATTTTTGTAATTTCTTTTGCAGCCAACGGATTATTATAATCCATAGCTATGTTTTGTAGCCTTTGTTTTTCTTGCATATTTTAACCTTAAGTTTCTTCATGATTTATAACTTTCAATATTATATATACATATAGTACCCGTAATCTAAACTCTAAGATTTACTATATGATTTCAACATAGTAAAATATTACTATGTTGTTTGGCATAACGTCGTTATCTCTATGAATACCGCAATATTTTAATCATCTTGAAAATCTTGCAATGTTTCAAGATTAAGACGCATTTCCTCAATCATATTACGAATCGTTTCAGAGTTTTTTGCATTCTTAGATTCTAATTTTTCAAAATGACTTTCAAGTTCATCTAAGTAATCCTGAATTTGTCCAATAATTGTCAATATGTCTTCTTTTACTATATCATCCATCATAACCTCCTTAAGTTTCAAATTAAGCCAACTAGAGATTTTGCTTTGTTATAGGTTTTCCTTGCAATATCTCGTATACATTCTTCATTTTGTTGTATTATTTCATCAATATAGCCTCTTTCTTGTATAAGTTTTGCATATTCTTCCTGTATTGGTTTGAGTTCTGCAAAAATAATTTCAGCCAGAGCCATTTTAAAATCTCCATATCCCTTAAAGCTTGACTCTATGTCATTACGTGATTTGTTGGTAAGACACTCATAAATGCAAAGTAAATTGTAGATTCCTGGGCGTTGTTTATCAAATTTAAGTTCATTCATGCTATCTGTTGTTGCTTTTTTAATTTTTTGGATAATCACATCTTTAGAATCAGATAGGGAAATTGTGCTATTCTTCCCACCATTTGATTTACTCATTTTTACTTCTGGATTATCCAATGACATAATTCTTGCTCCAACTTTTGGAATAATCGGCTCTGGAATCTTAAAACATTTGCCATATTTTTCATTAAAGCGAATCGCAACATTTCTAGCAAGCTCCAAATGTTGCTTTTGATCTTCACCAATCGGCACATAATCGCTTTGATATAATAAAATATCTGCTGCCATTAAGGCTGGATAATTGAATAATCCTACATTAACATTCTTAACATTTTTTTGTGATTTATCTTTAAATTGTGTCATACGACTCATTTCGCCCATAGGTATATTGCAATCAAGAATCCATGCAAGTGCAGGGTGGTAGTCAATAGTACTTTGTATAAACAGTTTTGAATGCCTTGTGTCTAGACCACATGCTAGCAACATTGCAAAAAGTTCAAAGGTTTTTTGTTGCAATTCACTTGGATTCTGATATACAGTAATAGCATGGGAGTTAACAATACAATAAATATTTTCATATTGTTCTTGATTCTTTACCCAATTTTTGATAGCACCAAGATAATTGCCTAAATGTAAATTACCTGTTGGCTGAATACCCGAAAATACTCGTTGCTTCATTGCTATAATCACACCTTCATAAAATTATTGCTGCATTGTTGTGTTTTTTAGTTTTTGTTGTAATATATAATTACAATTTTTTAATACCAAACAAATCCCAAATTGCGAAAAAAAATCGACAACCGTTTTTGAGTTTATCATTTTATCATTTTCTGGTAAAAAAGTTACAAATAAATTAGATTTTTTTGCAATTTTGTCTATTTTATTGTATTTATATGACAATAAATTCCCTAAATGCACTATGTTTGGTATATGGGTAAAAACTCTACATTTCTTATTATAACCACAGTATAGCCATGTATTGTGTTGCAAATGGATAAATCCATATCGGTTGTAGACAATTCTCATATACATGTTAGGATAATAAAAAAAATTATTATAACATTGACGCACAAAGCGATTCCATGCTATATATGATATCGGAATGCCTTTTGTTGCTATTTTTTTATAATCCATATGAGTAATAAAGTTTTTAGAACACATGCAATGTATAGAGGTATTTGTTAATTTTGTATTTTTTATATCATAAGACGGTTTATCTAAATGTCGAAGAATATATGAGTTTTTATTGGTGGTATGCAAAGTATTTGACATGAGATGTCTGCAAGCATCTGTAGAATCTTTATGTGTGTATTCCAACAAATTTTGTAAAAAGAAAGTTGGAGATAATAAAATTACTTTTCCTATTCGTTCGTGTTTTTTGATTTTTTGTTCAGCGTATTGCAGTGCTAATATGGCTCCATAATCAAATCCAACAATATCATATTTATTAAGAGAAAATCCAAAATTTTTTATTAGACTCTTAAATAAATGCCAATCATTTTTGAGACCCAAACCACTAAAATATTTCATAATGAATACTCTAAAACTCCCACAATTATCTAATCAAATAAGGTAAAATTAGCATACTCATACTCAAAACCGCTAGTTGATTCTTAATCAGCACAATTTATGCATTTACTCGAGCATTAAATGCACGTGCTAAAGACATATTATCAATATTGTCTAAACTTACATTGAGAGGCACTCCTTGTGCAATTTTACTAAACTTTAACCCTAAGTGACCAAGTTTTTCTTGAATAAACATTACTAAAACATCACTTTCCAATGAGGGTATAAAAGCAAAAATTACTTCTTGTATATTTTCCTCTTTGATTCTTTCTATAAGTTGACTAAAATTACAGTACTGATAATCTTCAATGACACAATATAGTCCATTAAATTCACCGATTTCTTCAATAAGAAAAACGTCTTTTGGGTGTGAAACAATACAAAGTGTTCCATTTTTACGTGTAGAATCTAAACAAATATGACATATTTCATTATTGCTCAATGCTCCACAAACGTTGCATTTTTGTATATCGGTAATACAATCATGAATAGCTTGTGAGATTTGTAGACCTAAAGGAGGATTTTCCACAGCTAGAGTATATGCCATTTTTCTAGCACTTTTTTTTCCAATTGTTGGAAGTTTTTCTAAAGCTTTAACAAGAGCATCAAAAGAAAATAAATGATTCTGATAATTTTTCATAGCGGTTATTGTAGCAAAAAATATATTAAGTTTTAGCAAAAATTATCTTTTTTTTTATATAATTTTGGGAAAAATTAGCGAAAAGGAGCATTATTTTGACATCATTTGATATGGATTATTATGAAATCTTAGAAATTAGTAGAGATGCAGATAATGACACAATAAAAAAATCTTTTAGAAAGCTTGCATTAAAGTATCACCCTGACCGTAATCCGAATAATAAAGAAGCAGAGGAAAATTTTAAACGTATTAATGAAGCCTATGAGGTATTAAGTAATAGCCAAAAGCGTGCAATTTATGATAGATACGGTAAAGAAGGTTTGCAATCACATGGCTTTTCGGACTCTCATTCTACTTCGGGTTTTGGAGATATATTTGGGAGTATTTTTGAGGAGTTTTTTGGCGGTACATCAAGTGCTAAACAAGAACATTATGCTTTTGAGCAGGATTATGTTTTACGTCTTAATCTTAGTTTTAAGGAAGCAATTTTTGGTTGTAAAAAAACTATTAAAACGAAATATAAAAGTTATTGCAAAAGTTGCAATGGGACTGGAGCTAAAGAAGGCAAAATGATGGATTGTAGTCGCTGCAATGGCAGGGGAAGAATTGTGGTTCAACAATCTATCATTCAGATGCAAGTCGCTTGTCCAAATTGTAGTGGAACAGGAAAAATTATTGCTGAACAGTGTCATAAATGTCATGGTGATTGTTATGAATTTATTGATGAAACTATCGATTTAGAAGTAAAGGCTGGTATTGATAATGGCAATCAACTTGTTTATCGCGGTAAAGGACATGAGGTTAAAAAGGGAGTGCGAGGCGATCTGTATTTTAAAGTAGTAGTAGCAGAAGATGAACATTTTATACGTCATGGTAATGATTTATATTTAGAAGTACCTGTATTTTTTACGACTATTGTACTTGGAGGTAAGATTGAAATCCCAACATTAAATGGACAAGTAGAGCTTAATATCCCTCCAAATACACCGCATGGGCATCAGTTTGTCTTTGCAAATGAAGGTGTTCCAGATTTAAATAGCACGAGAAAAGGAAGACTTATAGCTCAAATTAATATTACATATCCGAAAAGTTTAACAGAGGAGCAACAGAATCTTGTTATGAAATTGCAAGAGAGCTTTGGAGATAAAAGCAAACCTTATAAAAGTTTCATTGACGAATGCTTTGATAAGGTAAAAAATTGGCTTAAAGACAAAATATCTTCAACCTAAATTATAAACAAGAAAATTGTAAAACATATCACATAAAAATGTGATATGTTTTACACAAGAGTTACTGAATTAACTAAAAGTATTTATGTAATATTAAACTACTTGCATAAAAATAAAAAATATGTAACAATATCCAAACAAAATCAAATGCGAAAGGATAAGATATGTGGGAAAATCCACTTGATAACATGGAAATTTTTGAAGGTAGTCCGATTGATAAATGGAAAGAAATTATTTTTAATGCAAACCGTTCCCTCGCTGAAAATGAACTTGAGAGATTGTTAGAAGAATTGGCACTATATGAAATGGCATTTGAGGAACAAGGTACGCAGATTAATCTACGTGATTTGTTTTATAAAGCCCATCATGATGAAACTTTAAAACAACGATTCAATGATGTAAAAAAGAATTTAGCCTTAGAATCTATGTCAAAAATTCTTAGTGAAAATGAATAGACTATGGATTCCTAATGTTATTTAGGAATTACGGAATCTCATGGAATTATTTGTCTTAATTGTTTGTGATGTCGATAAATCATAGTTATGAAATTGTAGTAGATTGTAGTTTATAGTGCTAAAATTATACGAAACCACTTTTTTACAAATCATAACAATATAATTTTTAATTTTTTGTATCTTTTTACATAAAAAAGAATATTGCAACATTGAATTTATATTTTTATTAGATATTAAAATACTATATGTTATATTTATAATAAGCAATACAGAATTTCATTATTATCATACTACATTATTAAGTCAAATTGAAACCTTATGTGTAGGCATGATAGCTTGTCTCGATATTAGAGTTTTCTAAATACAAGTGAAGTTTTTATTAACTGCTATGTAATTTAAGGTATTCTTAAGAATATTGTGCTATGTGGTATAATGCAAATAATCATAGAATCGATTATTGTATGAAATATGATAAAAATAACAAAGGGATACAATTAAATATAGGAAATACAAAATTTCATTATTAGGAGAAAATAAGGTTTATTTATCTGCATTTTAGAATCTTTTGTTGAAGTCTACAAAGCTTTACTCTAATAAACTAGAAATTTTGAATGATTTATGTAATATCGCAACACTATCATAATATAAAACTATCAAACCTTAATTATTCATACAATTTAAAATTGTTGTTTTATATATAGCATTTTTGTTATATGTCCCCAATTTGACATAATAATACACAGTTGCATCCAAATCAAAATAAAAAATAAATGCTTTAATATTGTGTAGATGAAAGTTTTGAGAGATTTTATGAAATCAAA
>CASFZH010000071.1 GCA_949299115.1 uncultured Helicobacter sp.
TTTCTTTGTATTCATTATTTTTTTGTATTTGTAGGAGATGATGGAGACGTTACTATAATATCATCTTTGATTTTATCAAATATGCCTTGTCCTATGCCATTGACTTGCATAATATCTTCTATCTTTTTGAATCTTGCTTTGCTTCTGTGTGCTATGATTGCTTTTGCTTTTGCCTCACCAATACCATTAAGAGTCATAAGCTCTTTAAGACCAGCAGTATTAATATTGACTGCTGCAAATACTGACGAGAAAAATCCTATTAAGCAAATACAGAATAATACAAACTTTTTCATCTATTCTCTCCTTTATTGTATTGATATACTAGCTACAATAGTATGTATGATAACTCTTGATATAAGAATTGCTACTCTAAATAAACAGAGAATCGCTTTCTCTCTGTGTGTAGAGTTTTATCTTATTGCAATATTTTATAATAATAAAACTACACAATAATAGAGAATAGCTAATCTATACACACATTCTACTTAAAAAGTGTAAATAAGATAATGATACAATGAGATGGTTACATTATCCTCTTTAGTAGAATAAAAGAGAATAGTAAGAATAGAGATAAAGATTCTAAAAGTTATGGCTGTGTTTATGATAAAGATATAAGAGAATAGAGAGAAAGTAGAATAGAGAGAATAGAAAATACAAAAAATAAATAGAGAACAGAAAATAGAGAATATATGAGGATATGAAAAATAAAAAGAATAAAAAGAATAATTTATTCCTATTCAATGGATTTATGGATATTTGAGTATTGAGTTTTATGTTTTTCTATATGGGTGGGTTGGAGTGGTGGATTTTCTTTGTATTCATATATTCAGATGCAAATATCATAGTATCATTATGGCAATAGATGATGAAATGATGTAATTTTGTGATATGAATGACAAATGTAATATGAATAATGAAATATCTATACTGTTATATAAATTTTAAATATCGAGACTTATAAAAATGCTACAATACGATATGCGTGAAATAATTAATCTAAAGGAATGATAATGGATACACAACCATGGATATTACGGTTTATTGATATGCCACAATCTTTAATTGATGAAGAGCCAGAAACATCATTAGAGATTCTCTGTTATGTATTATTTAGTAATCCAGAGATAGCAATGCGAGTATTTCAGGTAACAGATTCTATTATAAATGCGACTTTAGATACACTCTATATGGTGTTTTTCTCAAGCATATTCGCCATTATTTTTGGATTACCTTTAGGCATGATACTTACTATTACTAAAAAGCATTCTATTATGCCTGCCCCACGTTTTAATAAAATTTTGGGGACTTTTGTTAATATTTTTCGTTCTTTTCCTTTTATTATCCTCATACTTGTTGTTTGGCCTCTTTCACGACTGCTTACCGGGACTAGCATTGGTCCCGATGCGGCTATTGTATCATTATCTATTGCTGCTATTCCTTTTGTGGCGAGGCTCTTTGAAGGAACGCTTGATGAAGTAGATAAAGGACTTATTGAGGCTACATTAAGCATGGGGGCGAGTAAAATGCAAGTCGTTATGATGATGATTGCAGAATCTATTCCCTCTCTTATTAATACAGCAACTATTATGGTTATTTCTATCATTGGATATTCTGCAATGGCTGGTGCTGTTGGTGGTGGTGGGCTTGGTGACTTAGCATTAAGAGATGGATTCCAAAGCTCTAAGCTTGATGTGCTGTATGCCTGTGTTATCGTATTAGTTATTATTGTCCAAATTGTGCAAAGCATTGGTGATTATTTCTCTCATATATTGCGGACACATAATTATGGAATCTTCAGAGGGCTTATCGCATTATTCTATAGGCTAAGTGGTCGTGTGCAATAATGATTCTAATCTATTGAGAATCATAAGAGCAAAATTATTGCATAAAAGATTCCAAACATTCTAAAATTGAGAATTACTTAGAATCACAAATTTATAAATCTTACAATCTTCTTAGAATCGTTACATAAACTTTAGAGATTTTTACAATTTAGGGAAATATTAAAAATCTACAAAAACAAAATATTGAATCTTATTATGATTAAGAGTTATCAAATTATTTTGAAAGTTTATAGATATAGTCTTTCCAAAATTAAGTCTTTTAGCAGTATATGCAATATTTTCCTTACACTCCTACAACTCTATTATAGACATATCAAATCCAAAACAACGGCGTTATATCTTGTGCTTGACTCGTTTTTTTTTTTTTTGTAGAATTTGCCCTTGTCATGTTGTTGCAAGGGGTTATAATGAGAATTAAAAGATTTTTTTCAAATAAAAAACGACAATCAGAACAATCAAATAACTATAATACAAGCTTAAGTGATACAAAAGACGGATTGTACCCCAATTTCTGCCAACAGGCTGTACAAGACGATTCTATCTTTGCATATTTTAGAACAAATCCAATTTATACCACAATACTTGAACATGTCGATATGAAACTAGGACAGCAATATCTTAATGTTATCCTAGAATCAAGGCATTTTCATCAAGAACACTTCCAAGATTTTCAACGTAATGATTGGGTAGGTGGGGCTAGCATTGCATATTATAAAGAAATAGGATATTTTTGCCCATCAACATTGCGATATATTAAGGTATTGTCAGATTTAATTACATCTTTTTCTAATCTTAATGGCAAGAAGATATGTGAAATTGGTGTGGGATATGGCGGACAAGCAAGGATTTTGTGTTCTTTCTTTAAAGATATTCAAAGTTATACTTTTGTAGATTTAGATTCTGTTTTGCGTTTATCACAAAAATATCTTAGTCATTTTGATGATATTACCACAGCATTACATTTTACTCCTATGGAGAATCTACAATCACAAAATTACGATATAGTCATCAGTAATTATGCTTTCAGTGAATTATGTAAAAATATCCAAGACATATATATCAATAAAATTATAAAAAATGCCACACATGGCTATATTACTTATAATGACATTGCTGAAAAAGGTTTTAATTATCCATTACAAGATTATGCCAATGTTATGCAAAAAAATATTCAAATACGAGAAGAAACTCCAAACTCTCATCCTTTTAACAAAATAATAATATGGTAACTTTCATGCTTTTTTCTTCATAACTTATGGCGATTTGTTACAGTGGTGCGTTGCATTAGCACTCACCCATATTTGCAAATCCATAGAAACCATTTTGTCATTGCGAGAATTTGACTTGTCAAATTTGTGGCAATCTACTTTGTATCCTTTTACATTGCGTATTTCACAATGTTTTTATTTATGGATTGCTTCGAAGTCTTATGACTTCTCGCAATGACAGGGGCTAGATTACTAAGAAACTGTGGCATTGCCTTGTTTTGCTTCACTTTCCTGCATAAATTCGCACTGCAGAAGTTCGCAATGATAAATGGACTTTATTAAAATTATTGCATAAGTTTCATGCTAATTGATTATCAATAATGATATAATATGATACAATACAATTATGGCAATATATATGCAAAAGAATTATAAGATATATGGAAAATTATGCTATATATTAATTGATAATAATTATTATTGTATGTATTTAATATTATTTTTATTGTATTTGTGATACTATAATAAAGATTATTAGAATTAAATAAAGGATTGCAAATGACACCAAAAAAAAAAAAACAAGACATTACTTTTAATGTTTTTCTTGCCTATAATCTCTATTATATATGCAAAAGATTCCAATAAACAAAATAACACCATATTATTAGATTTGCTGACAACCACACATGCCGCTATTGCAACTCTATCATCGCAAAATAAGAAACAACAACCTTTTTTGCTTGCTAATAACAATAATACACAAAATACCACAGATTCTTATTCTAACACAGAGAAGATATACCGACTAAATACCATTAACGCCGTAAGTGAAATCCAAAATAAAGAACAAAAAAAATATCAAAGCGGTTCTATCATTAACCAAAGCACTATTGAAAATAATCCAAGTGGGAATGGAGACATTGGTTCTTTACTTAGAATCTTACCGAATGTACAGTTTGATAATAAACAATTACAAAGCACAACACCGGGTGAAATTGACCCTGCGAGAATCAGTATTAGCGGTGGATTGCATTATCAGAATCTTTTCATGATAGATGGCATGGGTATGAATAATGATTTAGATCCCGCTGGAAGTGGAAGTTGGACGGGGGCGGCTCCGGGAAATAGTCAAGGGTTAGCCATTGATACAAGTCTTTTAGAATCGATTGTTGTGCAAGATAGTAATATTGGAGCAATGTATGGTGGTTTCACTGGTGGTGTTGTCGAGGCAAATATTAGACGTCCTAAAAAGAAATTTGGCACGAAAATGAGCTATCAGATTACACAGGGCAATGCTACCCCTGGACAATTTTCTCTTACGAATTATCATATTTATGGAGATAATGCAGAGTGGCAAGATTTTGTTAATACATGGGCATCAGCAGAGAGCGAACAGAAATCACCTTTCTTTACTAAACATATTGCCCGAATAAATGTCGAATCTAAGATAAACGATTTCTTTGGATTCATAGCGGCATTTACGACAACACAGAGTTTTATTCCCGTGCGTAGAAGCGATGATGACTATAAGAATCCAGATTATAACGAGGGAATACCAAGTGGTATTGTGCAAGATTTAGGCACAGATAGAGTAACGTCAAAGAGACAAAAATATGATGCTCTATTTAAAGCATTCTATGATATAGGAGAAAATGTTAGAACAGAGCTTACCTATATGTATATCCCATCATACAATCATCGTTATCTAACAGGAGTAAAACCGGGACAATCATATAGTTGGGATTCTGGTGGGCATGAAGCTGGATTGAAAGTAATATGGGAAAATGACCTTGGTTCATTAACAAATGTATTAAGTTATTCTGCTTTACAAAATACCACGACGTTGTATGGATATGAACATACAAAATATTGGGTGCTATCAGATTCAAAAAATTGGAGTAATTGGGCTGGCTGGGCAAGAGAGGGTGGCTATGCTCCAAGCGACTCAATACAATATACTGTTACAAGTAAGATATATCAAGATTTTAGCAGCATTGATGTATTACGCACAACACATAGATTTCAGCTTGGAGCAGAGGTGGGCTATCAATACGCAAGTTTTAAATATACCAATGACTATTTGTTAGGACGAACTACGCCATTGCCAATGACTGCAGAACAGCAAAAATTATGTATAGGAGCAGCACTTGAATGGTGTGATCCAACAATAGCCTATGACCCTAGAGACTTTGCTGGTAATGCACAAAGCACGTGGGCTTATGGACAATATTTTGCTTCCGTTACCCATTATGAATCAAGACGTGGGATTAAGTTGCACAATACGATATTGGGACTCTTTTTTCAAGATGATATTATGATTCCACTCTGGAAATTAGGGAATCTTACTGTAAGACCTGGTATACGACTTGATTATGATACTTATATGCAAAAACTTACTCCCGGGTATCGATTAGCCATAAATTACGAGCTACCATGGAATGAATGGGGAAATGGCAGAAATTTTCCAACTAGAATCACAGGTGGAGTCAATCGCTATTATGGAAGAAATATCTTTGCATATAGGCTAAATGATGGTAGGCAATCCTTGGCAACCACTATTCGTAGAAGTGGACCAGAGATAACATGGAATGATGTTTTAACACAAGGCAGAACATGTGCAGCTGACATACGCGAGAGAGATCCAATCACAAATGCTTGGGTATATTACCATATCGATCCAGCTAGTGGGCTAAAAGTCGCGGGACAGGATTTTGATAACTGTATTATTGCAAGTCAAAATAGTGTTAAGTTCAATCGACTTAATGTCCCTTATGTTGATGAATATGTAATAGGTATAGCACAAAATGTGTATGAATGGAGCTTTGGGGCAAAATATATCTATCGCGAAGGCAAAGATGATATTCGCTATGTTCGTAGTGATTATGTGAATTTCCCAAGCGACCCAAATTATGCGTCTACTTATTATACCTATACCAATGAAGGTCGTTCTTGGACTTATGTTGTTACAGTCACACTGCAAAACGATAAGCCTATTAAATTTTTCGGTATTGAAAATTATTTCTTTTTTGCATTCGATTGGACACATGTTACACGAAATTTTACAGACTATACTAGCTCTGCTACACAAGGAGAGATTGATGATGAACTCATTAGGTGGAATGGAGAGTTTATTCATTGGAGTCAAAGACCAGCTGATAATTATGTGCGACCTTGGACTATGCGACTAAGCACAACTTCTGCATTTACAATATGGAAAATTCGAGGATTATGGAACAACTTTTTTCGTTATCGTGCAGGATATTTTGCTACTGCCTATCAAAATAATGTTGAAGTAACACTCCCTGATGGTAGTATGCAGGGCATAAGAGATTATAGAGTTATGAATCTCCCCGGAAGTTTTACATGGGATATGAGAATAGGTATGGAAATCGATGTAAAAGGCAGGAATACGTTATTTATCAATATTGATATTTATAATATTTTAGATACAGAAAATATAGCTCTTGCAAGTGGGAGCTACGCGACAGGTGCATTAACACCAATATATGAAGTGGGGCGACAATTTTGGTTTGAATTGGGATACAAATTTTAACTGTGGCAATAGTAATACAGTAAGGCATTATCAGATTTGTATCCTATGTGTTGTCAATCATTTTAAAACTTATAAATATTGTTAATAAGAATTCTTGGGATTTCATATAGTTCATATTTTGAATCAAGGTAAAAAATGTGAAAAAGGTATGACTGATGAAAGCAGAATTTTATAGAATCTAAAGTTAGAATCTTTTGTAGAACTTGAATTCTTGTGTAATATATTAGCACAGCACACAATCCATGTAGGCTTATTGTGGTATTCTCAAGATTGATGTAAACCAATAGAATCATGTAATAACAGTAAAACTCTAACTTGTATATCCTTATGATATAAAGCATGATTGTATCATAATAGTAGATGTGTAAAAGTAGTTTTTTGATTCTAAAATTTTTGATTCTGATTTGTGGGATTGATATAATGAGGTGATTTGGTTTCTTAAGTATCTACATCTATAGCATTTTAGATAAAGGACAATAACACTATCTCTTACCATTGCACAAGAATACAAGTCAGTTTGCATACATTTCCATAATAGAACGTTAATAATGCAGTGTTGTGTTTAAGCTGTCGTGTAAATATTGTATAACTTTTGTCGCAATCCCTCTATTCTACTAATGTGAGCCATAGCAAACATTATTTTTATCAAAAAATAGATAATAGTTTTGATAAAGATAATAACAAAACTTAAGCTTTTTGTATCAAAGAATAATAACGTGATATTTTTAATTACTTTTAATTCTTAGAATAATTAAATTTAAATACAATAAATGCAAGGTAATAGTAGAAACCATATAAAAATACTACAATTCACAAAATCGATGAATGATAAAAGATACAAAGAGAAACAGAAACAATCTATGAGATACCATCAATAACCAATTGTACTTCTTTGATTTCTTATCATTTTTATAAACATGTATAAGATACCATAAAAAATACTATTAGAGATATAAGAAGAATACAAAAGCAATATTTCAAGATATAATGTTATAAACAAAATAATAATCCAATGACTTTTAGGAATGCCAATGGCTGAAGAAGAAAAAACGCATGCCCCGTCACATAGGAAGATTCAGAAAGCAAGAGAAGAGGGGAGTATTGCTAAAAGCCCAGATTTAGTGGGATTAGTGGGATTAGTAGTTGGACTCTTGCTGCTATTTCTCATCTTTCCATTTTGGATACAAATATTTAAAGGTTTATATGTTGAATGTGTAAAATTATTTGCAGTGGAGTTTGATATTCATGCTGTATTTGCTATTACTCTGATGATATTGAAAGTCGCTGCTCTTTGTGCTATGCCATTTTTTATAGCTCTTATGATAGCGGGGATAATTGGGAATATTATGCAATTTGGATTTTTATTGAGTTTTAAAATCATTCAGCCAAAAATTGATAAAATCAATCCTATCAAGGGAGCAAAAAATCTTTTTTCATTAAAGAAACTCTTAGATGGTTTTATGATTACATTAAAAGTGTGTATTGCATTTGGGGTGGGATTTTTTATCTTTATTGGATTTTTAGATGAAATAGCAGGCGTTTCTCTTAGCCCACTTACACAACAATTATTGTGGTTTTATCATAAATCTTTGATTCTTGTCGGGGCATTATTATTCGTATTTCTAGTAATGGGGGTGCTTGACTTTCTTATTAAACGCTACCAATATATTAAAAGCTTACGTATGAGTCAACAAGAATTGAAAGATGAGTTTAAACAACAAGAAGGAAATCAAGAAGTAAAAGCAAAGATTCGTCAGATTATGATGAAAAATGCAATGAATAAAATGATGAGTTCTATTCCAACTGCCAATGTTGTAGTAACAAATCCAACACATTATGCCGTTGCCTTACGTTTTGACAGTGAAACAGAATCTGCTCCTGTCGTAGTTGCCAAAGGCATTGATCACTTAGCAATTCGAATAAAAGGTGTCGCCAGAGAACACGAAATCCTTATTATTGAAAATCCTCCATTAGCAAGAGAGCTATATCGCCTAGTCGATGTTGATAGAATGATACCAGCAGAAATGTTTGAGGCGGTTGTAGAGCTTTTCCAACAAGTGGCAAAACTTGAAGCAGAGCGAGGACGCACACCAGAATTTATGAAAAAAGTCCAAGAGAGACGTCAAGTAGGATTCTGATTTTAAGCTAATATTCATATTGTGTCGCTTTTAATTTATTGTATAATCCGCTAAGTCTTAGTATAGTGAGAATCATGGTGCTTAGTAATAGACATTAACAACTTTGTTATAACTTTTATGTTGTTGCATGATTACATGATAGTGCGTGGATAGTAATGAGAATTTAGACTCAAGATTTTTCTACATAAAAACCACAAAGAAATTGTAATAGAATCCTAACTGTAGCATTCAAGATATAGTTTCACCTGCCACTCCAACCCACCCATATAGAAAAACATAAAATTCAATACTCAAATATCTATAAATCCATTGAATAGGAATAAATACATAGAGAATCTTAATATACCTAATATATCTAATATATCTAATATATCTAATATATCTAATATATCTAATATACTAGCTCGTTTGGCTTACTAACATACTTAACATAGT
>CASFZH010000072.1 GCA_949299115.1 uncultured Helicobacter sp.
CCTATAAAGCACAAAGACTAGAATTACAACTAGCCAATGGATTAGATTCTATACTAGAATCTAAGGATAGAGAGCAAACACAACAAACTAGAGAATCTACAACACAATCTCAAGAAAAAGATTCTCAAAACAACACAGAGCAACAGAGCTTAGATTCCCTCCTCACACTTAAGCTTATCAATGGAGGATACAAAGAGAAGTATTGGGGATTTGGGGAGGAGGTGGGGGAATAGACACAAGCAAATCCCTTGCAAACAAATACAGAAAGCAAAGAGTCTAAAGAAACACAAGATAAACAAGAGAAAGAAATACTAGAGATATATTTTAGTTATGGGGAAGAGTGTGAGAGGGTAGAGCAAGAGTATTCTAAGTGCCAAGATGATTTGAATTTGCATATCATTACTAAAAACTACAATGATGGTGAGCTGATAGAGCTACATATCAATATTGAAGGAGAAAATATAATGATTCAGGGTAGAATCCAAGATAATGAAGTTGTTATCAAAAATGTCTTTAAAAATAAAGAAATGTGGGAGTGTTAATATGCCAAGCTGTCAAATAACAATTAATGGAATTAAAAAGGATCTAGCGATAGAGCGTCCAAGCTTTGTATTTTTCAAGAAAGCTTATAAGGAAATATTTGAATTACAAGATAAGAGTGGTAAGTTTACGGATAAATTGGAAGAGGCTATTAAAAACCAGATTGCGATTTATAAAATAAAGCAGGAAGATGCTGTGGCAATATTAACAGAAATCAAACCAACACTAGATAGATTTAACCAATCAAGTGTATATCCACGATATGCAAAAGTGGGCGGTAAAGTCTTAGAGGAGTATGCCCGATTTATTATCAATGATATACAAATTCGATTAGAATACAAAAGTGAAAGTGAAAGGTATCAAAACTTTGCTAATTCTTGTGCTTTGCAGGTGAGCTATGCCTTTAATAATGGCAAAATGCCGATAAAAAGCTTATGTGCCTTACCTTCCAATGCATTAAGGGGCGATGATGGGCATTTATATTACACAGGAGTTCCAAAGATAAAGGAATTGTTGCTAAGAAATTGGAAGCAAGTAAAACCTTTTTCAAAAACAAACACTAAGGATTTTTATAAAGTATTTTATGCAAATAAAGAACAATATCAATCTATCGCAAGTAACCCCATTTCAAGGCAAAAAGTAAGAGATGAGAATAAAAAGTTTTTTGAAACTCTCAAAGCACTAAAACAAAATGGTATTGTAACAATGGATATAGACACTTGGGACGATGCAGGGGGACATACAACTTTCTTTGATGGTGAGAATGGCAAGTTTTTAGATGATTACGATGGTGAACATAACTATTTAAACCATAAAAACGAATATATTTTTGTCCGTGAATTATGCTTTTGGAAAATTTGATTAAAGGGGATAGAGATGAAAAAAATTATTGTTATGTTATTGTGTGTATCTAGTTTAGTAAATGCAAATTATCTTGCATTATCTGATAAAAAAACTTATTTAAAAGATTATGGGCTTTCTTATTGTTTGTGGGAAAATTTGCCGATTAGAAACAAATCGCTTGAAGAATTGAGTAAGGTTTTTTCTATTAGGGGTGATATAAGTAAGTTTATGCAGGCTAGTCGGTATTATCTTAAGATGTCAGGATTTAAAAAAATTGAAGAGATTACACAAATCATAGATTCGTATGTCTTAGAATATCTCTCAAAGCCTGAAAACCAAAGAGCACCCAACAAACGAGAGTATCGGGTACATATGCTAGAATGTATGCAAATGTATCATTCTAAAGAATATGACCAAGTAATAGATAAAATTTTTAATAATAAGAAATATTACGATGCCAAAAAACTACAAAAGGAAAAAGAGCGTTTTATGCGGGAGTTTTGCAAGGATTGTAAGTAAAATCACAGATGAAAAACTTGTATAAAGCACAAAGACTAGAATTACAATTAGCCAATGGATTAGATTCTATACTAGAATCTAAGGATAGAGAACAAAACTTAGATTCTCTCCTCACACTTAAGCTTATCAATGGAGGATATAAAGAGAAGTATTGGAGCTTTGGGGAGGGAGTGGAGGAACACACACAAGCAAATCTCTTACATACAAATACAGAAAGCAAAGAGTCTAAAGAAACACAAGATAAACAAGAGAAAGAAATACTAGAGATATATTTTAGTTATGGGGAGGAGTGTGAGAGATTACAAGAGGATTCAAGACACACACAAGATGTGAATTTGCATATCATTACGCAAGGATATAACAATGGGGAGGAAGTGGAGGTGCTTATCAAAACTAGCAACGATAAGTTTAATTTGCAAGGCAAAATTAACAATAATGAGGCTATACTCTATGATATTTTTAAAGATAAATACATTACCATAGGAGAAGTAGAAGTCTATGTCTAAACAACTAATGAAAACTTTGAATCTTAAAAGACCTAAATGGGAAGATGTGAGTAAGGCATATAAGGAAATAAATGAGATTGGGAAAGCGGAGTATTATAGTATTCTCGATAGTGGCGGGAATTTTTCTCAAGCCGAACTAGCCCAAGCACAAAAGCGGTATGAGAAAGTAGGTGGACAAGCCCTGCGTGAATTTAATAGAGATTCTGAATCTTATATAAATACATGTGCCATGCGTGTGAGCTATGCACTAAACTATGGAGGTATGCCTCTCATAGAGGGTAGAGCAAAACTTACTAACGGAACAAAGCTTGTAGGCAAAGATGGTTATAAATATTATACAGGAGTATCAGGAATAAAAGGTTTGTTGCTAGAGAATTGGAAGCGATTAAAACCTTATTCACAAGCAAATAAAAAAGATTTTTATAAAATATTTTATGACTACAAAACAGAACCCTTTGAAACACTGGCGGATACATATGGTAATATTTTTAATCCAACAAGGGTAGCAGAAATTCGCAGAAATAACCAAAATTTCTTTAATATTTTATGTTCTTTAAAGATTAAAGGCATTGTAACTATGGTAATAGAGGGTTGGGGAGATGCAGGAGGGCATACGACTCTATGGAATGGGAAAGGGTTTTTAGATGAGACAAACTATTTAAACTACTATAAAGAAACTATATTTGTCCGTGAACTCTGTTTTTGGGAATTATTGTAACGGGGGGGGGGGAGTTTATGTGATGAAAAAACTTTGTTTGTTTTTGTTTTTATGTATTAGTAGTATATATGCAGATTCAAATACAGAGTGCTTGGGCGTAGATTTTCTATCAAGTCGCCCACTTAAAAAGGCTGATAGCGAATTTCACTATTTTGCCAAAACAAGAATGATAGAAATAGCAAAGAGATTTGGAGTGGGAATCTGTCTTGATTATTATGGATTATCGCAAAAAATTGAAATAATGGAAATGCAATGGTTTGATATATTTTTTCAGCAGATAGAACAAGTGGGCAATACAGATAGTGGGCGATGTTATACTACAAACAAGCGAAAGCAATTACAAGAGGAAATAAAAACTTATGTAATATCACAACCACAAGGAATCTCAAAGATACAAACCTGCCTAAAACTCTATGACTCCAAAGAATACCAAGACGAAGTAGAACGCATAGTTAAAAAGTATTGCAAGGATTGTGAGTGAAAATCACAGATGAAAAACTTGTATAAAGCACAAAGACTAGAATTACAATTAGCAAATGGATTAGATTCTATATTAGAATCTAAGGATAGAGAACAAAACTTAGATTCTCTCCTCACACTTAAGCTTATCAATGGAGGATATAAAGAGAAGTATTGGGGATTTGGGGAGGGAGTAGAGGAACACACACAAGCAAATCCCTTGCATACAAATACAGAAAGTAAAGATTCTAAAGAAACACAAGAAAACAAAGACAAACAAATACTAGAGATATATTTTAGTTATGGGGAGGAGTGTGAGAGATTACAAGAGGATTCAAGACACACACAAGATGTGAATTTGCATATAAAAACGCAAGGATACGAGAATGGAGAAGAGATACATACAACATTGGAGATTCAAGGGAAAAGTATTAGTGTAAGCGATATAATCAATGATAATCAAGCTACAATTATGAATATCTTTAAGGCTTAAGGGGCGAGTGATGTTAGATACAAATGTGTGTAAAGCAAGATGTGGCGATAAAGAGATAACAATTAGGATTCAAAGACCAAGTTTTGAGAATGTGGAAAAGGCGTATAGGGAGATAAATATAGTTGGACGCATAGAAGCAGAAGAAGCGTATAAGAAACATTATGCTGAAACAGGTAATGAAGAGGAAGCAGACAAAATATACTTTTTAACTTTAATTAAAAAGAAATATGAAACGGTAGGCGGAAATGCTTACACACAATTCATAAGTGATATGGACAAGTATTATAATACCTGTGCTTTGCGTGTGAGTTATGCCTTAAATTATAGCACACACCCTATTAAAAATATGAAAAAGCAGGTTGTAGGTAGAAACTACAAAGGCAAAGATAACCACACTTACTATTTAGGGGTATTTGATATTATCGAACTTTTAAAATTAAATTGGAAAGCTTTATCTTGGAATAAAGCAACTTATAATCAAGTCAAAGCAAATATACAATGTGGTTGCTCTGAGGATTTTTATCAAGGTATGACAACCAAACAAGAAAATATTGATTTCTTTACTGAATTACAATCCATTAAAAGAAAAGGCATTGTAGCAATGATTGGCACAGATGGGCTAAGACACACAACACTATGGAATGAAAGTAATTTTGTCGATGTAGAATTTAATTATTATAATTTCTTAGATGAAACAAATTACATTATCAAAGAATTATATTTTTGGGATTTGTTATGAAAAAAGTTCTTGTTGCATTGTGCTTCTGTCTTTCTTGTGTGTATAGCAGTAGCGATAGGTATAATATGTCGCTTCAGTTGCATTTACTGAAAGCAAGGGAATACATAGATGCTCTAAGGTCATTGGGAGTAGGGTATTGCTTGGGATACGATATAGAAAAGCTTTATGATGAAGCAATATTGTGGTTTGGTTTTGATGATTCTAAACGCAATGATGTAATCAATGAAATAAAAATGCTTATCAATACTCAAAAAATAGAATTTGTAAAGCCTAAAAGAAAATATGATGAAAAGGCACAATTATTTCATAATTGTTTTTTAATGTACAATTCTAGCGTGTATCAAGATGAGATAGAGAATATAGCAAAGAAATATTGTAAAAATGCTGAAGTTTGCGAAAATATAAAACGACTTACAGAGCGGAAAATATGGAAAGATTGCAAGATATTACGTTAAGGGCTACCGTCCAAGCACAAAAGCGATATGAGAAAGTAGGCGGACAAGCTTTGCGTGAATTTAATAGAAATTCTGAATCTTATATAAATACCTGTGCTTTTAAATTGAGTTATGCACTAAATTATGAAGGTATGCCACTTAATAAATATATATCAAGACAACAAATAACAAGCAGACCGATTGCTTTTCAAAATGCTTTAATTCTTGGGGATAAGGCTAATAATAATTACTTCATGAGAGTAAAAGAAATACGACAATTCCTCCAACTAAAAAGCGTTTGGGGCAATGCTGACAAACCATATAATCCTAAAATTATGAAAACCAAGCAAGAAAATATCGATTTTTACAACAACGAATTTTCAAAGTTTAGTAAAAATGGAGTGGTAGCAATGATAATTAGTGGGTGGAGTGATGCTAATGGGCACATTACATTGTGGAATGGAAAAGATAAGAAGTTTTTGGATTATGACCCAAAGCTTTATAATAACTATTTGCTTTACGGAAATATTATTGTAACAAAGCTTTATTTTTGGGAACTAAAATAAAGGAGGCTGTATTGAGATATGCTGTAATAGCGATAGTTTGTTGTTTATTGGGTGGTGAATCTAGTGATGATTGGGAGCAGGAATGGCAAAAATGGCAAGAAAAGTCGTTTGTTATACAAAAGAATATGGGATTGGCTTTTTGTATAAGCGAATTTTATAAAAACCAAAAGCTACCAAAGGCAATAGAAGAAGGTTGGAGGGCATTTTCATCTAGTGAATATATGGATAGGGAAAGAATTGATGAAATTTTTGCTTTTGTTAAAGCTAATATTAATGATTATATCCCACAATTTAAGTCTAAGGGGTTATATGCCCAACATCAGCCTTGGTATTTCGTAGCCTGTCTGAATATGTATAATTCTCAAGAATATGAGGATATGATACAAAGAAGGGGCAAGTATGCTAAGTGAAAGAGGACACACAACCCTATGGAATGAAATGATTTTGTCGATGTAGAGTTTGATTGTTATAATTTCTTAGATGAGACAAATTACATTATCAAAGAATTATATTTTTGCTGTAAGGATTTAGAATGCAAAATATTATATTCTCTGTATTTCTTTTTATGGGATTTTTTTCTTACGGTAATGCGATTGAGGCTGCCCATATTTTACGAGATAGCGATCCTTTGCCTTATTCGTTTGAGAGAAAAGTTAGCACATTAAAGAGAATAGGCATAGAGTATTGTATGGAACAGGATAATTTTAAAGAACAGAGTTTTTGGCTATGGCATTTTAAAAGAAAACTTGAGTTATACAAGAATATTGATAAGAAAATTGTAAATTTTTTTAGTGATGAGGGTGAGTTTGCAAGATTTAAAAGTTTTATAGACAACAAAGCAAAAGCAAAAACCATTCTACTTCCACGACTTTATGGTTGCCTAGAACTCTATGACTCCAAAGAATACCAAAACGAAGTAGAACGCATAGTCAAGAAATATTGCAAGGATTGTAAGTAGGTGTGTTATGTTTATTTTGGGAATTAAAATAAAAAAATACAAAGGGATTGTATGAAAAAGATTATTTGTGTGATATTATTATGTTTGTCGTGTGTGTATGGTGGCGGCGATGAGGGACTCAGCATATTAAAAGCAAAAAACAATATAAAATATTTAAAAGCATATTTAGTATGTCTTGGCCTAAACTTGATGTCGATGAGTCTGCACGCAATGCTATTATCAATGAAATCAAGGCACTTGTCGACACTGAAAAAAGTAAATTGATAAAACCCACAAGAAAATATGATGAAACGGCATTGCTATTTCACGATTGTTTTTTTATTGATTCCATAGGATACCGAGAAGCAATACAACGCATAGCAGAGAAATATTGTGTTAAAAATTGTAGCAGTATAGAGCAACTTAGGAATTGGTGTCGTTATTAATAATTGAGGGATTTTTACCACAATATGACTTCAAAAGCTGAAAATCAAAAGTTTTACAAAGAATTACAATCCATTAAAAGAAAAGGCATTGTAGCAATGATTGGCACAGATGGGCTAAGACACACAACACTATGGAATGAAAGTAATTTTGTGGATGTAGAGATGAATAGGGAGATTGACATACCTTTATATCTTTTTGGTTATGATTATCTGAATGACCCAAACAAATCTTATCCATATATAGCACAATTCTATTTTTGGGAGTTAAAATGATACAAAATGGTATTAAAATGTATCTGCTTATAGCGATAATGTCTTATAATTTGTTTGCTGGTGGTCCTGAAGTGCATATAAATTATAAAGAATACTACAAACAAAATGCGAAATATTTGTATAAAATCTGGGGATTTGATTATTGTTTAAATTATACAAAAAATATGTCATTTAATGCACTTGAGAAGCAGTGGGTAAAAGAAAAGCAAAGCATACTTGAATCTACAAGCAAAGAATCTCTTGAGGAACTAAAACATTTTATTGATAGATATAGAGCCAAACATAATCTGTTGGTCATTTGCCTAAATCTCTATGACTCCAAAGAATACCAAAAAGAAGTAGAACGCATAGTCAAGAAATATTGCAAGGATTGTAAGTGAAATAAACATTAGAGATTCTGAATCTATGACAACCAAACAAGAAAATATTGATTTCTTTAGTGAATTACAATCTATTAAAAGAAAAGGAATAGTAACTATGTGAGGACCAAATGGCTTTAATCACACTACTTTATGGGAAGTAGATAACTTTGTTGATGTGAAACTAGGGACAAATGATAATTATCTACTGCATAAGGATATTATTGTTAGAGATTTTTATTTTTGGGAATTAAAATAAAAAAATACAAAGGGATTCTGTGAAAAAAATTGTTTGTGTGATATTATTATGTTTGTCGTGTGTGTATGGTGGCGGCGATGAGGGACTCAGCATATTAAAAGCAAAAAACAATATAAAATATTTAAAAGCATAAGCATTAGGAATAGGATATTGTTTGGGATATGATGTAGAGAAATTGTATGATGAATTAAAAATATTCAATATAGCACTTATAACATCACAGTACACTTGTGATTTTGATGTTTTTGTATTGTGTCATTGTAACTTTAAACTACACATATTATCTACTAAATAGAAAGATGAATTAATGAGTTTTTGTTTTTTGTGTAATGTCGTATTGTCTTTGATTTTGAAGTATTAATAGTATAATTTTATTTTTCATTAAGAAGATAAGTTCGAATCTTCAACATATCGCCATTATAACATTGCGAAATTAAAGCTATTCAAAATATTCTAATTAAATATATAACTTCCAAAAACTATTGAGATATGGTTTCTTATTGTGTTGCATGGCTACAAAACGTATTATATAAGAAGTCTTCCAAATTATATTTATTGCGATGATTCTGTGTAAAAATGTGAATCATAACCTCACCTAAATCCATGATAATCCAATCTTCACTTTCTTCATCAATAGCATAAAATTTTACACCTTGTGGCTTTAATATCTCTTTAAGGTAATTTAACATTGAAACAGCATGCTTACCCACCATTGCTGTCGCGATAACAACAAATTGAGTCATATATCCTTTATTTTGTAAATCTATCACAGTAATATCATTTGCTTTTTTAGAATCTAAAATCTGAATAATTTCATCAATAAGATGATTCGTGTATGTTTGTTGTTCTACTGCATTCATATGTATCCTTTAAGACAACTATTTTATGGTAAATCTAATATCTTCAAGACTTCTTGTCTAATTTGGTCTGGAATCTCACTAGCATATTTTTTACTATCATTAACAATCATGCTTGATGAAATAGTATGACAAAAATCTAAATAATGTAAGGTAAGATTATATTTTTTGGCAAATTCTATACAAGTTTGTTTTTGGATGCACTGTGCAATAGCATTCCTGCCGACTACTACAAAGTTTACCAATTGTCTTAATTCATCAAATCTATTCCATTGTGGCAATCCCATAAGATTATCCATTCCAATAATAAAATATATAATATTTGGGTGATAGATAGCAGAAAAATATTGCACACTTTGAATACTCGGGGTTGGTTTATCTTGTATAATCTCATAATCACTGCATTCAATTCTAGAATCATATTGCACTAGTTTCTGCATCCATTCCAACCGTTTGTGTGGTTCTATTCGAATATGCGATTTAAAAGGATTTTGATATGCCACAAGAACAAGTAATTTATCAATACGAAAATTCTGTAAAACAACATTCATAATTTGCAAGTGTGCTTTATGCGGTGGATCAAAGCTGCCTCCAAAAATTGCAAGATTCATAATTTCTCACTACTTTGAACGTTTTTTTGCTTCTTTTGATAAGGAGAAAAAAATCAATAATGACACTATCCCAACAACAAACATGGTTACAAAAACTTCACAATACGAAAACTGTGTACTCAAGTCAAATATTCTTCTTCCAAATAATTCGAAACCCATGATTATCCTTTATGTTTCGTATGTATTGCGTGGTGAGTTTTATTCATTTTTTTGATAATAAGAAATAATAAAAACCCTGTTAATATCATAACAAGACTCAGGATCTGTCCCATACTTAAATGCAAAAAATAATAACCCATTTGCACATCTGCTTCCCTAAAATATTCCGCGACAAAACGAGCTATTCCATAGCTAAACGCATATACCACCATGAGCATTCCATTGGTATAGAGTTTTTTTGAAGCAATAAAAACAATAACAAAAACTACGATTCCTTCTAAAAAAGCCTCTATAAGTTGACTTGGATAACGTAGAGCATTCTCCACATAGATTCCAAAAAATTTAAGAGAATCGTACTCAATTACACGTCCATAAAGCTCTTTATTCAAAAAATTCCCAATGCGACCAAAAAAATAAGCCAAAGGAACGCTTAAGGCAATGAGGTCAAATAAAACTAGGATATTCACTTTTTTAAAGTAGCAAAAGGCAAGCGAAACAATCAAAAAACCGAGCACAGCTCCATGATAACTCATGCCAGCAATACCCACAAACTCACCATTTACATAAGGATTAAAAGCTTGCCAAGGATGCAAGAGATAATATAAACCAGAATCTGTATAAATAAAAAGATATCCAAGACGTGCACCAATTAATACTCCAAATTCCGCACATATAAAATAATTATCAACAAGATTTGACTCCAAATATTTAAAACGTGGTAACTTTGCTGCAAAATATTTTGCCAGAAAAAAAGCTATCAATAATGCAGCGACATATGCTAGACCATACCAATGAACATCAAACCCAAAAAAATGAAAAGCGATTGGACTAAAATGAGAATAAATTTCATTCCAAAAATTCATGACACACCTTGAGCAATTTTTTACACAATTATACATCATGTCCAATGATTTTAGATAAATTACTTTGTGTTTATTTTTATGTTATAATTGAATCAGATTTTTTAATATAAAAAGGAATTATATATGTCAATACCAATAATCCAAAAACTTTCTATTATCATTCCTTGCTATAATGAGAAAAACACTCTTATGCGGTGCCTAGAAGCAGTGCATAACGTTAGTATTCCTTATCACAAAGAAATTATCATAATCGATGATTGCTCAAACGATGGCACAAAAGAAATGTTGCAAACATTAGAATCCAAAAAAATTAGCACACTTTGGCCGCCCGCCCCCGGCGGCGCCTGAGGGGGCAGTCCAGAGTGCGAGTAACAGCGCACGGGGCTGGGGGGGGAGTGGGCCAAATCCAAGATGCCGACTTAGAATACGACCCAAACGAATATCCCAAACTCCTTGCTCCATTTGAAAAAGGTATAGCTGATGTAGTCTTTGGTTCACGCTTCATAAGTGGAGATTCACATCGTGTACTCTACTTTTGGCACAGAATGGGCAATGGACTCCTCACACTCCTCTCCAATATGATGACAAACCTCAACCTCACTGATATGGAAACTTGCTACAAAGTCTTTAAAAGAGAGATTATTCAGAGCATTACCATAGAGGAAAATCGCTTCGGCTTTGAGCCAGAAATCACTGCAAAAGTGGCAAAAATCAAAAGCATTAGAATCTATGAAGTGGGAATATCTTATTATGGACGCACTTATGAGGAAGGCAAAAAAATCGGTATCAAAGATGGCTTTCGTGCTTTGTGGGCGATTGTGAAATATAGATTCAAAAGTTAGTGGTCTGATTGTCCTCAGTCCACTTTGTTATAATTATTTATCAAAAATGTAACATAAATTTTATATTTATTTTAGGAGTTATTATGCAAAATGATACAATATTTGACAAATTATTACGCAAAATGCGTCTCTCACGTGTGCTACCAAGCATTAAGGATTTTCATAATCCACGATTGCTTGATATTGGCTGCGGTTGGGAAGTAAAGTTGCTTAAAGAGGTAGAGTCTTTCATACAATTAGGCGTAGGGATAGATTATAAAGCTCCAGAGATTCGCACCGATACACTTCGTACTTTTAGCTATGTCTTTGAAACAAAACAAGAGCTTGGATTAGAATCTTCTAAAACAACAAGTACTAACGGGGGGGGGGGGGAGCTAACTCCAAAACCTCTTAAAAATTTTATAGAATCCACCACACAATCTTCAACATCTCATGCCATTTACCCTTTGAAAATGAAAGTTTTGAAATAGTAACGATGCTTGCAGTCATCGAGCATTTATCTTATCCGATAGATATGTTGCGAGAGATTGAACGTGTATTAGTCCCAAACGGAATTCTATTGCTTACCGCCCCAAGTCATTTAGCTAAACCCGTTCTAGAATTTCTTTCCTACAAACTCCATATTGTTGATGAACGCGAGATTAGAGACCATAAACGATATTACAATAAAGCTAACTTTGTACAGAGTATCACCCAAGTGCCAAATCTTGAGATAATAAAGCATACTTATTTTCAATGTGGCATGAATAATTTTGTCAAAGTCAAAAAAATCAAAAAATAAAAAACTTCACAATAGAGTATTACTCCCTATAAATCACAAAATGACGCAAACCAAAATTAAATATAAATGCCACGCCTATGGCAATGATTTTAGCAAAGATAGAATCTAACCCCAACATATCCACACAGACATACAGCACACCTATATCCACACATGCACCTACCGCACTCACAAGATACACAAGCATACTTTCTGTAAGTGCCGATCTATACTTACTTTGAAAAACCATTTTACGTGCTAGAATAAAATTCCAATAAGTCGCTACAACAAAAGCAATAACACCACTAAGCAAATAATGAATCTCAAAAACCCTATCACAGAGCACAAAAATCACAAAATTTACCACTGCAGCAGTCGCACCAACAATGCCATATTTAAAAAATTTCTGATACATAAAAAATGCCTCAACCTCCATTCACAGTGTAATCACGGGATTTTATAACAAAACTTCAATTATTTAGCAATAAATAAACAGTAAATTATCAAAATGACAAATATCACTACGTTCTTGTAAGTATTCCAATATGAACTATAAAGTTATAATAAATTATTTCAAAATTACATAGTATCAGATATCGATTCTGCATTACTCCACTTATCATACATATTATACTTACTATAAAATTTCAATACTAAAATCTATGATTAAACATAATATACCTACGATATAGAAGCCTATGAGATTCTACAACACTGCCATTATAATGTTAACATAATGTAGATTCTAAGTTTTTTATAATTTCCATTATTTTTTGCTCTATATGATTCTAAAATATAAGACCTAATATTGTAAAACCGCATATAAAAGTTGATTTTTAATGTAGCAATCTAACATTATCTTGAATATTATTTACCTTAAATTACAAAAATTTAATACAAAACACTTGATAAATATATCCAGAATCTCTTTAAAAAACTTGAGATTCTCAAACCCAAAATGAAAATACAAAATGCGGATTATATCATAATATTTTTGTAATCTCAATGTAGCATAAGCTTTTGACTGCTATCATTATATTTTTTTCAAAACTATTATGAAGCGTTTTGTGATAATGATATGCTAGAATCTCAAAAATTCTAGCATTTGTTGCCAGATATAGCAAAATATCTTACAATTATTCTCTTTATATTAAGTAACGATGAAGGAACCATGATGGATTATTTAGTTGAAATGTATGGTGTATCGCATAAGTTTGATATTGCCTTATATCAAGATATTGAATTACGATTAAAACCCCATGAAAGTATGGCAATTTTGGGTGTAAGTGGTAGCGGTAAAAGCACCATTCTTAATCATTTATCAACACTTTTACCACCACAAAAGGGTACGATACATCTTGCCTCTTATAAAAATATTTATAATTTACACGAAAGGGATTTATTGTTTTTACGTCAAAAGGTGCTTGGAGTTATATTCCAAGCACACTATCTCTTTCGTGGCTTTAATGTCAAACAAAATCTTCAGATTGCAGAATATATTGCTAATACGCAAATTGATGAGACAATGCTTGAGGATTTTAAAATAGCCCACACACTCAAACAACAAATAGGAGAGTTAAGCGGCGGACAACAGCAGCGATTAAGCATCGCACGTGTGCTAACAAAACGACCAAAAATTATTTTAGCTGATGAACCAACTGGGAATCTTGATAAAGAAACAGCCATGAGTATTATGCAATATCTTTTGCATTATATACAAAAAAATCAAGCTAGTTTGATACTCGCTACACACGATACAGAAGTGGCAAATTTATGCTCTCATATTGTTATGTTAGAAAACAAAAAACTCCGCCTTATTCGTTAAATGATGATAAGTGATTGATTGTAGATAGCATAATGTAGCAATGAAGTATTATAGAAAATAGAATCTAGAAAAACTTCAAAAAGCTTTATGCTAAAATCCTTAATTTTGCTATGCAATAACCACATATAAAACCAAAAATATGTGCATACCAAGCTACATTTACTCCCATGAACATTGGGATAAAACTCATGACTAATACAGAAATAATCATTTCTTTGAATGCCTGTTTATTAATATAAGCATAAAATCCTATCAAAACACAAATTGCTCCACTTGCCCCAACGACATTGATTAATGTTTGTGTCCTCATGCTATCATAATAAATATAGAAAGCAGTAAGCAAAGAAGTTAGTAATCCGCCACCCACGTATAAAATTGTAAATTTTAAAGACCCCAAATATCTTTCTAAAATACTACCAAATTGATAGAGGACTACCATGTTCAAAGCAAGATGCAACCAGTTAGCATGCATCAACATAGAAGTTAGAAGCTGCCAATAAGCCCCTTTCATAAAAAGAATATTTAAAGCATAAAGCCTGTCGTGTGGTATAAGGAAAAAAATGATAATATTAATGACAATAAGAGCTATATAAACCATAAATGTAAGCCTTGATAGAAAGATTCATAGAGTATCAACCTTCATGTTTTATATGTAATTTATACTTATGATACCGGTAAAGTCAACAAAAACATAAAAAATCTTCTTGAGAATGTCATATTACATATTGTATGATAAAGTTAACATGATTCTATTGACATGTATATACAAACCCATATATGAGTTTTCTAGTATTAAGACTAATCAAAATCATGAGATTCTCATAACTAGTATTCATATGATTGGCATTTATGTAACTCCATTGGTACTTTAAGCCAATTTCATATAAAACATGCACGAAAAACAAACTAACTCCTATATGGTATCAAAATATAGCATAAACCATGCAATGTTGCATTGGCAACACTTGTAATTGCAGAATTATTTTGTGCTTGCTTTTTGTGCTGCCTTGATACACGCACGCATGATATTACCTTTTACCCCTGTTTCATCACAATGCAACAATGCTTCTATAGTTGTGCCACCCGGACTTGCAATAGAATCTTGTATTGTCTGTGGTGTCTCATGTTTTAATAACTCTGCAATACCCTCAAAAGTCTTTTGTACAAGCTTTTTACTTGTATCTAGCTTGAGTCCCTGATGCACTCCAGCATTAATGAGTGCTTGGGCAACAAGAGCTAAAATAGCAGGGCTACTACCATTGGTAGCAATGCTTGCATTGAGCTCTTTTTGTGTTTCTACAAATACACAATTCCCAAAACTTGAAATAAAGCTCTGAATTTTCTCTTTTGTTTCATTATGATGTATTTCATTTGTTTCTTTAAAACTACCATCGACCATTGAATCAAGGATTTTTCCAGCTTCTTTGATTGTTTGTGCCGTTGTCATATTAGATTCCCACAGCACAGCACTAGAGCTAAGAGCATATTTTGCTCCAACATTTGGCATAATTACAACATAATGATTAGCATGGATATGCAAACGTAAAGTTGATATATCAACCCCCGCTAAAACACTATACATGACGTTAGCATGTCCGTGAAAAGAAAATTCTTTTATATTATCAGGTTTGCAGGCTAATACAACATTTTTATTTTCACATTGTATATCATATTGTTTTGCGATATGCACATCATTACAAAAGGCACTTTTATGTTCTTGCAAAAAATTATGTAACCACGATTCTATCTTGTGTGGTGCTCTACCTACAATAGCTATTGAATCAATATGGAGTTTTTCTTTAGTTTGTTTTAAGATTCCAGAAAGAATAGCCTTTGCCATATTGCCATATCCTACAATAATAAGCTCCATTTTGATTTATTCCTTAGTAATTAAATTAAATCTTAATCCTAGCAAAAAATTATCAATTTTATAAAGTTTTGCTTAATAAAATCATTTTTACAACACATTTAAAAATATCATAAATACTCATCATGATTCTATGCAGCTTATGATATTGTGAAAAGGATGGATAACTTGAAGTATAATGCTCTCTTTCATGACATATAATTTTGATAAGGTTTTGGATAACATGAGATTATTCCAAGCTTAAGAATAGAGCACATATAGCGAATAGCAAGGCATAAGTGAGCGAAAGTGAACGCCTAAACTATATAAATAAAATGAAATAAACTTTATAATGTACCAACTTGAGTGATTTGTTTTGAATACTCATTGATACGTCATAAAATTGATACGTCATAAATATGTCATTGAATAGAATTTGCATAATTTTTGTCAAATGATACTATCTATTTTTTCAATAATTTATGTTATACTGCCAAACTTTCAGTTATTACTATAGCTATAATATTTTTGGATTAAGGAGTTATATGAAAAGAGTTTTTTTATCTATGAGTTTAGCAGCATTGCCATTATGTGCTTTAGCTGACGGAGAAGTGAGTAGCGGTGTTTTTTTTGGAATTGATACAGGATACACAATTGGTTTTCAAACGAATACTTCTAATAATCAAGGTGCTCAAAATAATCAAAGCACAACAACCGTTACTACTGCTCCAAATTATCTTAATATTGGCGTAAAGCTTGGCTATAATTTTTATTTTTCTGGCTCTTTTGGATTGCGTGGTTATGTGGACTATATTTATGGCATGAATTTAACAAATATACACACAACAGAGAGTGGCATAACAGTTACACAACATGATGGTACTCATTTGCATTATGTTAATTTAAACGTGGATGTACTGATAAATTTCTTTTCGAGTGATTCTGTAACATTTGGATCATTTGTTGGAATTGGTTTTGGATATGGGGCAATGGTATCAACAGGAGTACAAAACAACAATAATAACAATACTAGCACAACACGAAATATTGGAGATGGCTTTATCATGCCAATCAATCTTGGATTAAGCCTCATAGCAGGAGGTAAACATAGAATCGACCTTACCATGAAAATCCCAACTTTTGGTATCAGACAAAATCCTATCAATAACCAAGGTGGAGGAAACAACAACCAACAAATTACTGATCGACATCTTATTGGTATGATAGGATATTCTTACACTTTTTAATTATTTATACTAATTTTTGTTGCTTTTATAGCAATAAGAATCTAGGTGTATGAGCCTTTGAATATTTAGAATTTTTGTCATAAACTTTTTTCGTGTTATGCTTAACCAACATAATAAGTCATTTTAAAAAATCCGCATATAACCTCTAAAAATAACAGTTTTATGGGTTATCGCCCTCATTGTCTGAAATATCCCAATCTTTGCGTTTTGGATAGCATAATTGCATTTCCTCTTTATCCATGTATAAGACTTTATGGAAATATTTAGAATCTTTGCCATCTTCTCTTTGTGAATATGGGTCAATGTATAAGGAATTGATAGGAATATGTTTTATTGTTATCTTTAAATCCTCATTATCTTTTGTTTCTTCTAACCATACTTCACATGCACATATTCCAAACATTAAATCTAAGTCGCATTTTTGCTTTGTTATCTGATAATCTTTAGTTTGTGTGATAGATTTTAAAATATTTGTGATTAAATTTGCTTTTGCTCTGTCTCTTTTTTGGAATCCAATGGCATTCATTTCAGTATTCGCATTGATTTTATAGCCTAAAAGCTTTTCGCCAATTAAGGCATACATATTTTCAAAAAGTATGGGTTGTCCACGTTCTAGCAATATGGCTTTTATATATTGTGGTAGCTGATTACCCTCATAATATGCTTTTGTTTCTAAAAACTCATTATAAGAATCTTGTGTGAGATTGAGCGATTCTTTAAGAGATTCTAATAATTTTTGATGTTGTGTATCTGTTTTCATAATATAATATTATTATATATCATATATATGGTAAATAGCGGGATAGCAATATTAAAGATTGTAAAGGATACAAGATGAAAGTGTATGAAGTTGTTGAATAAAAAGAAAGTGAGGTAAATGCCCTCCTTTCCTATCTCTAGCAAATAGAAAAGTAAATTAATTATTTCTAATACATTCTGTTAAAAGTAATATAATTAACAAAATTATTGCTATAATTACTTTATGAAGCATGTTTTACCTCCTTTCTTAAAGCCTTACCGCTAGAAAGAAAGGCAGATTTGCCCAATTAAGTTAGTAGCTTAATTGGGCTTTTTATTCTACACATAAAATTTCAATATTTAATCAAGCCAAATACCTACACCACAGAATCTACAGAAAGACTAGATTACTTCATTGTACCTGTTTTAATATCATAAAAATTTTAAGTGTAAGCTTAAGCTCACATTCGGTTTGTTTCTTTGCTTGTCTCAAAGTCCATAAAATAGGTAATTATAAGATATAAGATGTGTACAAGCTCACGTATTTGCAAAACTCCTTCAGAATGACTAAAACACGATTCTATCACTCTTTCATAATTAGAGTTTCTGTTGCGAACTCCTTATTTAATTTTTATTTGCAAGTCATATTGAGACAAAGTCGAAACATCTAGCGTAAGCAAAATATCTTTTATTATGAGATTCTTCACTAGCGTTCAGAATGACGTAAAAGATTCTTCACTTTGCAAAAGCAAAGTTCAGAATGACGTGTTTTGTCATGACTATATTGAGGACATGTAATCTCAAATATCTAATAATGGAAAAGATTCCAAGTCTTGTAATAAATTTGTTTGCTTTGTACTTTGTATTGCTGCATTATTATATTGATATTCTACAATGGAATCACAATGAAATCACAATGAAACATCTGTGTTCTTGTATCAAAACTTACATCATATTTCGCATGAATACCTGTTTGCTTATTCTTTTGGATAATGACTGTCCTTGAAGTCTCATCAAAAGCACTATGAGAATCTTTTGCTTTATTATGCTCTATTCGTATCATAATGCTTGCTTCATGTCCTCCTTTTTTACTCCCTAATGGGCTTTTTGTGTCATTCTTACTTGTTTGCAC
>CASFZH010000073.1 GCA_949299115.1 uncultured Helicobacter sp.
ACAAGACTTAATGAGCTAGATTGGCAAGAACTTGGTTTTGTGTGCAATGGAAGGTATCTCTTTTCTCAAAGGAGTTTAGAATCGTGTATGTTAGATTCTGTGTTTAGAGAATTTCAAAAATGCTAAATGTGCCTATCCAAATGTGCCTATCAATGTTACGAAAATCAAGCAAATGACTCAAACGCTACTCTTTGCTTGTCTCTAACGCCACTAATGGTGCGGTCTTAAAAATGGAGCTGTGAGGGGGAATGTTATGCAATTAAATTATTGTATAATTGCATATGAATCAAGATAGAGTAAAGGTATAGTTATGGAGCATAATAAGTCTGCAAATTATAGAGAAAGATGTCAAGAAAAAGATAGGGTAATACACGACTATTTCAAAACATGCATAGAAAGACCACAAATTCAAACCTTCATTCCACGAAATAAAAAAGACAACACGTTAAACTTTATACCCACAAAACCTCATTATCTCAATACTATCCTAGAAAAAAGCCAAAAATATCTTAAACAAAGTTTCACTCCCAAACAATACAAAGAATTTTTAGAATCTCTTAAGCCTATATATACCCTAGATTCTACAAAAGAGATTGTGAAAGCCTTCGAGAAAAGATACTATGATTTTGTGAAGCAATGCTATCAAGAAAGCTATGCTTATAATAAAGACTTAGAATCTTTTTTAGATTCCCACTATACAAAATCTAAAAAAAGTGTATCAAACTACCTTAATATAATGAAATCAGATTCATCTCTTACAAAGTCTTGCAATGATGAAATATATAGTCAACATAGCAAAGATTCTAAAGCAACAAAAAATGACATAAAAACCAAAGAGTGCATAAGCCCAACATTTCACAAAAAATCTAGCCAAAAGATACTATGGGGCGATTGCCTAGAAACTCTTAAAATTATGAAAAGTGAATCTATTGGGGCTATGGTAACTTCACCACCATACTACAATGCTAGGGATTACGCACAGTATAAAAATTTACACGAATATTTAGATTTTATGGAGGAAGTCTTAAAAGAATGCTACCGAGTGCTTGATAATCACCGTGTTTTTGTTTTTAATGTAGGCGATGTCTTTGATAATGACAATCTCTTTAGCACCTCTACTTGGGGTAAAAGAAGATTGCCTTTAGGAGCATATTTTATCACGCTTTTTGAAAAAGTGGGCTTTAGCTTTGTAGATGATATTATTTGGGATAAGGGGCAGGTGCAAAGCCAAAGACATAAAAATGGCGATAAACCTTATCCATATTATCAATACCCAATGAATTGCTATGAGCATATTTTAATCTTTCATAAACACAGACTAGATTCCACACGTTATCCTTGCCCTGTATGTGGTTGTTTGCAAGTTAATGGCAATGCTTACACAGAAAGAGGGCTTAAAAGCTGGGAGTGTAAAAACCTAGATTGCTTTGAGAGAAGTGCAGCAAATCGTGGCAAGAGATTTTCAGCAAAAACCTATTTTACACAAAATGAACATTTCAATAAAGGTAGCGAGATTGAAAAAGACTTTATTTATGCGTGGAGACGAGACATAAAGGCAATTAGCCCTGTGATAAAGATAAATGCTAAAGGGCAAAACACACTAGGACACACCGCACCATTTCCTAAAGAAATCCCAGAATTTGCGGTTAAGATGTTTAGCTATAAGGGTGAGAGAGTGCTAGATCCTTTTGCGGGTATTGGCACAAGTATAAAAGTAGCAAGCGAGCTAGGACGTATCGGTATAGGCATAGAGCGAGATACCAAACTTAAAGAGAATGTGTATAGATCTTGGGCGGTAAGGAAAATGTGGGAGAATATAGACTATGAGTGAAGATATAAATAACGCTTTGGTTGAGACAAAAAGAGAGCCAATTTATACTGCTATGAAATATTGGGGTAAGAAACCTCATAATATTTGGTCTGCGTATATAGAGCATTACACACCAAAAGATGGGGTATTTTTAGACCCTTTTTGTGGAAGTGGAATGAGTGCAATAGAATCTTTAAGGCTTAAGAGAAAAACAATTGCTTTTGACATTAATCCACTAAGTGTCTTTTTGCTTTCAGTTTATACTGCACCTTTTGATTTTAGCGCTTTCAAAAAAGAGGCTGAAAAGATTCTAGATTCTGTGCGTAATAACGCAATATATCAGAAACTTTGGAGTTATGATGGCGAATTTCATAATTTCAAATACAATGACAAACAAATATATCAAATTTGCAAGAGCGATAAGAGTATATATCATAAACCAAATGATAAAGATTTAGAAGCTTTAGTCTTTGCAGATTCTGTATGTTTAGAGTCTTTAGGGCTAGATTTTATTAATGAGCCATTTTTAGATAGTCATTCCTTTAGTGCTAATTTTATTCACGCAATAGGTGGTAATAATTTTAAATATATATGGACAAAACGTAATCTTATAACATTGTCTTTACTATTCAAGGCTATCTTGCAAACAAAAAATGAGGATATAAAAAAGCAACTTTTATTTGGTTTCATTATGATAGTGCATTTATGCTGTAAAATGAATGTGCCAAGAAATGATAGTGCGAGGAGAAATTTTAGCACAAGCTGGGGTAGAAGTGCTTATATTTGTGCTAAAAGACAAATGGAACAAAATCCCTTGCTTTTATTTGAGCGAAATTGTTTTAATAAGCAAGGAGTAAAGAGTGCACTTTTAGCTTCTAATGATTATATAGACAAAAAAACCTTATTGAAAAAAGAAGTAAATAATGCGAATAAACAAAAAGATTCTAAAAGTTTTCATCTTAAATATGGTATCGTCAATGTCCTAAAACTAGAAGATTATGTAAATGAAAAAAGTATAGATTTTATTATCACAGACCCACCTTATGGAGGACTTGTGCAGTATTTGGATTTATCTTATCTTTGGCTTTTGTGGTTAAAACAATATGATAAGAAATATGCTAATATAGATTTTAGCAGTGAAATAACTATTAATAAACAATGCGATAGTAAAACGTATGAAGCAAGATTCACGCAAGCATTAAAACAACTTCATAAAGTCTTAAAAGATAATGGTAAAATGGTAATAACATTCCACAATAAAGACATAGCTATTTGGAATAGCTTTATGCGGTCTTTAAAAAATGCTGGTTTTATCATACAAAAGGTTATCCATCAAAAAAATCGCCGTAGCGGTGAGAGTGTGGTAGCAAATCCTTATGGCACTTCTGGCACAGATTTTTATTTGCGTTGCGTGAAAAATCCACATAAAACAATACAGCACTCCATAGAATTAGAAAACCTAGAAAACAAAATCGTAGAGATTGCTATTCATTCTATTGCATTACGCAATGAGCCAACTCCCTATGAAATTTTATTTGATTCTATTCTTTCTACTATTACTTCTAATGGACTTATATTTAGCGATGATTGTGATGGGGATATTAAAGGGGCTTTGAATAAACAAATTGGTAAAATTTTTATTACTACACAAGATAAAGAGATAAAAGCTGGGAATCTTTGGTGGTTTAAAGAACCAAAGAAATACATACGCCACCCCGACATTCCGCTTTCTCAAAGAGTAGATAGACTCGTATTGTATATTCTCAAAGAGCATACAATAGTAAGTTTAGACGATATGTTAGGAGTTGTATATAAGAGTTTTCCTAATGGTTTAACTCCCGATGAAAGTAGCATTGTGCAATCTCTTAAAAAATTTGCCACAAAATCAAGTAATGCGTGGGTATATAACCCAAATTCCTTAGAATCTAAAGAAGCGACTTTGCATACACTTTATATAAGCAAATTAGCAAAAATTGGGAAAAAGCTAGGCTTTGATATTTTTATAGGTAAAAGAGAGCAACAAGAAAAAATAGATTCTAAAAAATTAAAAGATTTTGCAAGTGTTAATGAGTTGGATTTTATAAAAGATACATTTGTTAAAGAAAGAGCATCTTATATTGATATTCTATTTATACGAGATGACATTATATGCTACGCTTTTGAAATAGAAAACTCTACGAGCATTATTTCTGCATTACATAGGGGAAGTGTTTTAGATTCAAATGTGAAAAAATATATACTTATCCCAAATGAGAGAGAAAAGGAGCTTTTAGGAAAAAAAGAGCCTTTATTTATAGAAGCTGTGAAAAAAAATGCTTGGAAATACTTATTATACAGTGATATAGATAAGCTTACAGAGCAAAAGAATCCTAAGCTAGAGGATTATATCAAGGATATACTATGAATCTATTTTCACAATTAGAGACTAAGAATACACAAGATAAAAATACTACAAGCACAGATTCTAAGGGCAAGTATGATTCAAGAAATACCCTAAATGACCTAACGGGTAAGGAATGGTTAAAGCTTACATCAAGTTTTTGGATAAGTGAAAAATGTGTGCTTGATAAGGATGCCTTAAAACACCCTGCCCCATTTTTGGTAAAAGATATTCAAAAACTCATAAGTCTTTTTACAAAAAAAGATATGAAAGTGCTAGACCCATTTTGTGGTTCTGGGACGACATTAATCGCAGCAAATTTGCTTAATCGTTATGGCATAGGGTATGATTTAAGCACAAAGTATAAAAATCTAGCCCTGGAGCGATTAAAAAAGATTAATGCTAGTGCATACAGTTATGAGGTGGGGAATAACATAGAGCTTATGCAGAATCTAGATTCACACAGCATTGATTATATTGTAACTTCGCCACCTTATTATAATATCTTGAAAAATGATTCTAAAGGACTTAGAGCAGATAAATCCTATAAAGGCTTTAGAAACGGGGCAAGAAGTGGTGCGATAGCCTATGACACAGATTCAAAATATAATTTAGAAAATTGTAAAAGTTATGAGGACTTTTTACAATGCTTAAGCAAGGTGTTTATAGAATGCAAAAGAATATTAAAGTATAAAAAATATCTATCCATTATTATTAGTGATTTCACAATCGATAAAAAAGAAGTGAGTGTAACAGGCAATATTATAACTATGATGATAGATATAGGCTTTGAGTTTGTGGGCAATGTGGCTTTGATACAGAACAATAAACCACTGTATCCCTTTGGCTACCCCTATGCGTATAAGATAAATCATCATAATCAAAATATTTTAAATTTTAGACTTACGGAATAAATGTGGGAGAATATAGACTATGAGTGAAACACAAGAGGATAAGAAAAAGCAAGTCATTGGATTATATGGCGAAATGCAATTAGCGATGAGGTTGCACGCTAATGGGTGGCAAGTGCATAGAAGC
The DNA here is from genome assembly GCA_949299115.1 of uncultured Helicobacter sp. GTDB lineage: Bacteria > Campylobacterota > Campylobacteria > Campylobacterales > Helicobacteraceae > Helicobacter_A. The sequence goes on from CASFZH010000073.1 coordinate 5,229, forward strand.
GTAATAGATTCAACTTTGTCTATACATTCCTATGATTAAGCTACATTTTAAGATAGTCATTACCAAGCAAGGTAACTCCTACCCTAAAATGTAGCTAAAGCACAGAAAGCCACAGAGCAAATTTTAGAATCTTGGATAAAGAAATCACTTTATAATTTTATGGATACTAATCTTTGCGAATTTTGTCAAAGTCAAAAACTTGATATTATCACAAAATATTTGCAAGTTAAGACAAGTGAAGGTAAGGCTATCGAAAAAGGTGGTGAGGTTTTACAAAATGAGCGAAATTTCAGCTTTCACCCTAAAATCCGCTATGATATGGATAAAAATGTCTTTTATGTGTGGATTGCAGTATTTACTGACAATGAGAATTTAGAATCAGCTAAGATTCATTATTATATTTTTCACTCAAGCGATGTGGCAAGATTTGATGATATAACTTTACCCACTTATCAAGTAACAGATAATCAAAAAACCACCTTACGCATTAACCTAGCAGGAGAGATTCTCAATCGTGGTAAAAAATACAGCTACGAGTGTTTTAAAGAATTTCATAATAATTTCTCTGTGTTAGAATCTCTTTAGTGTCTATCTTTTTAGCATACTATATACGACAAAACTTAAGATAAGGCATAAAGCCCCACACAAAAAGTTTAACAAAAGCATTTATTTATATTTAAAAATAAGCATAAAAAACACAAACGCAGCCACAAGCACGACAATATTTAACACTATATAGCCTCCACTTGCTAAAATACCTCCCACACTTAAAGAGGCGATGAAATTTGCTAGAAAGGTGGCTAAAGCATTTAGCTCTTGAAGTTTAAGTTTATAGGGTGAGGAAATAGCATTTAGCAAAAAAGTCCCTCCATTAAAAGAAAAACACCAAGCAATGCCAACAAGAACTAAAGAGAGCCAAAAGCCTAAAAAATCTTGACTTACAATGCCTATCACAGCAGCTACAAAATACAAAGCCATACCTAAGAAAATGAGTCTCTTAGGATTTAAATTTTTAGAAAAGCCTAAAAAGAAGCTAGGAGCATACATTGCAATAAAATGCCATACCAAGACATTTTTAGAATCTGTATTGCTAAAATTATATCCTTTCATAGCTAAAGGTGCAGCATTCATTACAAGAGTCATTAAAGCAAAGCCAAAAGCACAAGCAAGAGTAGCAAAGATAAAGTCTTTTTCTTTTAAGTATTCTTTAAGGCTAGTTTTTGAGCTTAAACTTTGCTTTATGGGATTTAGTTTTAAGGGCAAGGTAAGCAATAAATTCACAAAACAGAGCAAAAGAGCAAAGAAAAATGAACCAAGAAAAAGAGTATCACTAAGATATACTCCAGCATTTGCTAGATTAGGTCCTAAGATTCCACCTAATATACCGCCACCTACGATAAAAGCTGTGGCTCTGTGAGCTTGATGAGTAGTTTTTAGGGCTTCTTGGGCTAGGAATCTGTAAAATTGATTAGTAGCGGTAAAAAAACCAAGTAAAAAGGTCGCTAAAATAAAGAGATAAAAGCTTCGTAATTCTAAAGCATACATTCCTAGCAATGCCCCAAGCATTCCTAAAACACAAGCCCACAAAAACACCTTTTTCCTACCAAATCTTAGCATAAGCTTAGAAGAAAAAAGTATAGCCAAAAAAGAACCACAAAGGGTAGCAGATATGCTTAGAGTATCAAGATTAATGAGAGAATGTAAAGTTACGCTATGATGAGAAGGTGTTATAGAATCTAAGCTATCATCAAGCAACCATTTAAAAGCCAAAGCTGAGCAAAAGGTAAGCAAACTCAGGGCAGCACCACTAATGCCTTGTGCTAGGAGAAGCAATAAAACGTTTGTGTTAAAGCTTTGTTTAAGAGACATAGATAATCCTTTTAAGAGATAAATTTTATAGTTTGAATCGCTTTTTCTATCTCTGCAACATTATTTTTTGCATAAAAAAGCAGGGCATTATTGCACCAATGAAATAAAGATGAAGTATTTGCATTGATAACTTTTACGCAATTCATTAGTTTTGCTTCATAATGCGTTATGAAACGAATTTCTTGATTGTTTTCGATGAACATTGTGCAATGTTGTGAAAGTTGATTGCCACCATTAGTGCCTAAGAGATAAATGGCAGGTATATCACTTTTATCTGGTTTATTATGCACGGTTAGTCTTAGATAATCTGTATAGTTATGTATAAAATCAAAGTGAGGGGTAAGTGGAGGAAATAGCGTGTGGGTGGGAGTTTGTTAAGGATTTTATGAAATCAAAGTGTAAT
>CASFZH010000074.1 GCA_949299115.1 uncultured Helicobacter sp.
TTAATATCTTCACTTTGTCCTATCACTTCATTAGTTCTACCACTCACACTTTGCATAGAAGAAGTGATTTGTTCTACTGCTGTGGCTGTTTGTTCTAAATGAGAAGCTTGAGTATTGGAAGATTCTGTGAGTTTTGCAACAGCGTCTTCCAAAATCTTACATTGCTGTGTAAGATTTTGAGCAAAATTAGCAGAGGTTCGTAGCATTTCTGCAATTTCCTGCCCCAATGCATTCGTAACAACTTCTACTCTACCTTTTGCACTTTCTATTCCTATGGTAAAATCTAGATTTGTGTAGGCATCAAACACTTTTTGAATTTCATTCATATCACGACCAACTTTTTCTTCTAAAGTTGCTAACATGTGATTCAATACATCTTTTAAATCTTGTAATTGTGGATTATGGGATTCTTCTAAAATCCTTGCAGTAAAATTACCTGATTCTACTTCTTGGGCAGTTGCTGTTGCTTGTTTTACAAGCAATGCATCCTTATCTAAACCAAGCTGTGTTCGTTGGATATTATCGCCGACCATTTGTGCCATTTTACCAATTTCATCAAACGTTGATATTTCGAGTATTTTCGGTTTTTTCCCTTCATGATTAATATATTTAAAAAATTGCTCTAGAAAACGACTAAGATTTAATAATCTATCAGTAATTTGATATTTAACGAAAAGAGTTAATACAATAAATAAAACACCTTGTATTGAAATGCCAATAATAATAGTTCTTACCCGTAAATCATAGTATTCAGCTAATACATCACTTTTGGGCGTTAATGTAACAATATGCCATGTTGTATTAGGAAACAAATCAAATCGCATATTAGCATGTGCTGCATATGTTTCTTGTTTGCTCGTATCAACAAGATAGGCAGTAAATTCTTCGTTGCCTTGCATAACTCTCTCAATTAAATCGTGTAAATGTGGTGCCATTTTTGTTAAAGCTCTAAGATTTAATCCAACTATTTTTTGATTATTTGCCGCGATTATCGTACCATCATGTGTTGTCAAAACCTTAGCTTCATTGGGATATGAATTATTCCTGAGCTTTAAGAAATCAGTTGCAATCTCTTGTATATTAAAGATTCCACCAAGCACCCCTATAACATGACGTTGAGAATCAAAGATAGGGAAAGCAAAGGTTATTGCTTTGATTTCCTGATTATTAAGCTTAAAAACTATGGGATTAGTGATTTGTGCATTTCCTGTATTGATAGTCTCTTGAATAACTGGTAGCTGTGAAATATCTTGTGTTGTTTCTAAAATGCCATTGGATTGAACAGCTATCAGCAATGCATCATCAATTGCAAAACGATTGGGAGCATTTAAATAATCTTTGTTTTTCAAGTATAAAAAGCCATGTGTTACGTTATTGCTTTGTTTTACCATTGTCATAAGCTGATTTGCCACTATATTAACACTATATGGTAATTCATACTTATTGCCCGACAGAGCAAGAGCATATGTATTAAATGACTGCAATCCTGAATTAAAATCTACTAAAATATTATCTGCATTATATTTTGCTGAAAGCAACATGCCACCTTGTGCAATGTCAATTTCTCTAAGTTTCATTTGTATAAGTGTGATATAAATCAATAGTGTTGTTGTTAATACTGTTGTAGCTATAATTACAATTCGCATTTTAGAACTTAAAGACATTACGCATACTCCTCTCAAAAAATAGCATATATTTTACTATATTTCTTCGAATAAGACAATATTTAGTTTTATATATTAACAGAATATATCCTAAATTAGAAATTAAATAATAATAATATTACGGTGTCAACAAATATTTTGAAAGTATATAAAGAAAAATATTATATTAAATGGTGCTAATAAGCATTATATATAATTCCATAATATCTCCAATGAATAAATATTTAATAGAGAATAATTATAAGATAATAATACATATTAGTACTTACAAAGTGAAGTTTACATATTTAAATACAGAATCTCATCACAGATAGTTATGTATTTTATAGGTTATTTGAAAAAATATAGAAAAGCATAGATAAAATTTCATGTGTAATATGGAGTAGAGAATACATCATAGTATTATATTGTAAATACAAAAAATAATAAAAAACTATAAAGATTAATTTGGATTGAAATTATAATTTTACTAATTCAATCAAAGGTTAAGAACAGTTTCATAGCACATATAACTTACTTATTCTCTAATTTATTAACAATCTATATATTTTGTTTTAATGCCGCTATTTTAGCTCTCTTATATGATTGCCAATTTTTATCAAATATGGCTTTTCTTGCTTGACGCATAAGCGTAAGATAAAAATGAAGATTATGCAGACTCGCTAGGCGATGATAAGAAATCTCATTGCTACGGAATAAATGATGCAAATAATCTCTAGCGAAGTTTTTGCACGTAAAACAAGTACATTTAGAATCTAATGGAGATGTGTCTAATTTGTAGCGACTTTTTTTTATGTGTATTTTGCCATTATGTGTAAAAATTGTTGCATTTCTTGCATTACGTGTTGGCATAACACAATCAAACATATCTACTCCTCTATCAATAGATTCTAGGAGATTTTCTGGAGTCCCAACTCCCATGAGATAACGTGGTTTAGTAATTGGCAATAAATCACAAGCATAGTCAAGACATTCATACATTTCATCATGACTCTCTCCTACCGCTAATCCACCAATTGCATAACCATCAAATTCTAAAGCCACTAACTCTTCGGCACTTTTCTTACGCATTTCATAATCAATTCCACCCTGCATAATAGCAAAAATTTTATTTTGCACCTCTCTTTCTTGCTGTTGCTGGATATGATATTTCATACTTTGCATTGCCCATTGTGTTGTTCTGCTAACAGAATCTGTAAGACGTTTTTTGGTAGCTGGCAATCCCACCACATCATCTAAAATCATCATAATATCAGAATTAATAGCATATTCAATATCCAAAACTTTTTGCGGAGAAAAAAAATGACTACTACCGTCAATATGAGATTTAAAAGCTATTCCACAATCGTTTGGCTCTGCATTACCACCAAGACTAAAAGCTTGAAATCCTCCACTATCAGTAAGATAATTGCCATAAAAATTTGCAAAAGCGTGAATGCCGCCTCTTTGTTTCAACACATCAATACCCGGTCGCAAATACAAATGATAGGTATTTGCCAAAATAATACTTGCCTGCAAATGCACATGTATATCTACAGAATCTAATCCCTTTATTGCTCCTTGTGTGCCAACTGGCATAAAAATTGGTGTTTCTACGATTCCATGTGCTAATTGAAAAGAACATGCTCTTGCTTTGCCATCTGTAGCCTGAATAGAAAAATCCATATCATTTCCTTAAAAATTACAGTATTTTACATTAAAAATTTCTACAAAATTCTTAGTAACTTTCCCTAGTTTCAATTATCTTGAATATATTTGTACATACATTATACAATCTTATTGTTTGGTGGTTTCAAAGCAAAGATAAGTAATGATGGAATCACAAAAATGCTAATTACCGTAGATACTAAAATACCTCCAGCAATGACCGCTCCAAGCCCACGATAAATTTCACTCCCAGCACCACTTGAGAAGATTAAGGGAGCAAGGGCTAAAATGCTTGTAAGCATACCCATATATATAGGACGTATACGTGATATTGTAGCTTGATATACGCTATCATACACGTTCATATTGTATTCTCGCAGATTAATAAGGCTTTGATATACAATCAAAATTGCATTATTTACAACAGAACCTACTAAAATAATAAAACCCAACATTGTGAGAACATCAAGATTCTGATGTGCTATGAATATATCAACAAAATGTAATCCTATAAAACCACCAGCAAGGGCGAATGGCACGGTAAAAATAATAATAAGAGGATATAAAAAATTACTATACAATGCCGTCAATAACAAATAGGTAATAATAATAGCAAGTAAAAACCCACCGCTTAAATGTGTAGCAAGCTTATAGAGTTTATTAGCATTGCCGCTTATAATGACCCTATTGTCTTTCAGTGTACCTAAATCTTTCATGGTTGGAATAATAATATCATTAATCTTCGCAATGACTTCTTGCAATGACATTGAATCTTGTGGATTAATGTAAAACAGTATAGTTCTATCTTGCTCAAAATGACGTATCTGTGACATACCAATATCTTGACGAATGTGAGCAAGACTGCTTAATGGGACAATTTGTCCAGATGGTGCATAAATCTGTGAATATAAAACATCTTCTGGGCTTTGTGTGGTATTATCTGATTGTAAAATTAAGTCAATAATCCTACCTTCTTTATTGCGGAAATCTCCCACTTTCTTTCCCTCAACAACGACATCTACTATATCTCCAAAACTTTTAACATTCAAGCCATTTATTGCTAGAGATCGCATATCTGGATATAAATTAATCTCTCTGTTACCCAAGTCAAGAGACGGAATGGCTCTAATCCTTGCACCTGCTAAATGCCGCTCTGCTAATGTCATAAATGAGTTGGCACACTCAAGGATAGAATCCATATCAAATCCCACAATATTCACATCTACACTTTCTGAAATACCACTACTGCTAAAAATACCTTGTTCTACAATAGTCCCACTAATATTTGGTATTGAATCTATTGCTTCTTTCATAAGAGGAATCAGTTGTTTAACGCGATTAGCATCACTTGAAATAACATAAAAATATATACTTGTGGTCCCACCAGAAATATAAAAATCACGTATAGCAGGATAGGCGTCATCTCCCAAAAAACCATTGATTTGCATATACGATGCAAGATGACTATAGATTCCATGTGTAATATCATGACGTTCTTGATAACTTAATCCATTTGGGGCTTGTATATAAGCTATAAGAAAGTTTTGAGAGCCTTTTGGTAAATAATCTAACTTCGGAAAGAGTAGATATGTTATCCAAATGCTAAATCCCATGAATAGAGTAATACAGGCAATTCTAGTCCAAATTGTTTTCAAACATAATTTGACACATTTTGCAATAATAGTTGCAAAAAAACTTCCTATTTTAAAAAAAATATTATCAATAATACGTTTTAAGAGTTTAAGCTGTATAATCATATATTGATATATTCTATATATTTTCTTTTTGGGGGTGTGGGTATATGGAATATGAGAATCTTGTGCTTCTTTTGTCAAAAACTTAGCAAGACTATAATATAAACTAGGAATCACGATAAGACATACTAGAAGAGAGATGAGTAAAGCCGAACTAGATGCAAGAGCAATATCAGAAAAAAGCTGTCCAATTTCATCTTTTAATCCAATGATTGGGATAAATATAGCCACAGTAGTAATCGTACTAGCAAAAAGTGCACCGAGGACTTCTTTTGTACCATCAATACAAGATTCAAACATTCTTTTGCCCATACTATGATGCCTATGAATATTTTCAACAACTACAATGCTAGAATCAATAATCATACTAATAGCAAAGCTTACGCCAGCTAATAAAATGACATTAAGACTTCTATCCATGACATGTAATAATATAAAGGAGCTTAGAATCGATATGGGAATCACAACGCTTACTACAAACACACTAGAAAAACTTCGCAAAAATGCGTAGAGAATCAACGCTGCAAGCAAGATTCCCACAATAATATCGTGCTTAACAAGTCTTATTGCATCTTGTATAAATCCAGAGCTATCTCTTCCCCAATCAATAGAGAGGTGATGATTTTTCATCTCCCCTTGATTTAATGTATCAGTAAGTTTTCTTACCTGCTGTATAAGCTCTAATACATTAGCACTAGCAGTCGGACGTATTTGCAATGAAATAGTCTCATCATTATTATGCATATTTGGCACTGTGGATAATTCATACGTATCAATAACAGAGGCAATATCACGTAGATATACCACTTGAGTATCACTTGTTTTTACTATGGTATTATAGACATCTTCTGTGCTTTCATATAAGCCTATGGTTCGCACACGATATGCCCTCTGTCCATAGTCAAGGCTACCTGCAGAAACATTAACATTATGATTCTGTAATGCTTTTATAACATCATCAATCGTGATATTATAATAGGCTAACTGTTTCGTGTTTAGAATCACTTGCACTTGCTTTGCTACCCCGCCCACAATATCTACCATACCAACGCCATCAAGTCGCTCATAGAGTTTCACAATATCTTCGCTAATATAGGTGTAAAATTCTTTAACAGACTGTTTAGTATGGGATTTTATAAAGAGATAAACTGCTGGGGCAATAGTCTCCCCTGTGGCTTTAATCACGGGATTATCGATATTGCTAGGATAGCCTTTTACTTCTTGGAGTTTTTGACTTACGTCTAAAAGAGCTTTTTTCATATCAGTATCGATTTCAAATTCAAGGCTAACAGTCGCAGCTCCCTCCCTGCTATTAGAAGTCATGCTAACAAGATTAGGAAGATTTTTTAAAAATTTTTCTTGTCTTTGGATAACTTCTTTTTCTATTTCATAGGGTGTTGCCCCTGCCCAAGTTGTTGCAATACTCACAGTAGGACGACTGATATTTGGTGTGAGTGAATAAGGCATTTGAATAATTGCTAAATATCCAAATAATAGCATGAAAATCACACCAACAAAAATAACAACGGGATTCTTAACACTGTATTCTACAAATTTCATGCTATGTCCTGATTTTCAATCTCTAATGTTTTTACAAAAAAAGCGTGTGAATGATTACTATCAATTCAAGAAAATATTGTTTCATCAAATAGAGATTCTAAAAGATATTTCAGCTTATGTCTGCCTACATAATGTAACATGCCTAATATTAACACGCATGGCAATTAGCCTGTCATTTCACATTTATGTTTTAGAATCGGCAAACAATTTATATTGCAATTTTAGCATAAATGCGTAGAGAATCTGTGATTACATGTCTTTCAAAATAAAACATCAAGACAGAATAAATTCTTTATTTTATAAGCATAAACATAACGGGATTTATCGGTTAACCAAAATGTCTTTTTATCTTGACAGAATCTATTCCAATCATGTATATTATGGTCCTTGCAATTTAAATTATTTGTGTATAGTATAAATTAAGATTATGCTATTTTTTATTATTATTTAATATAATAATTACATTATATCATTTTTCATATTATTAAATATTCTTATTCTTAAGCTTATTTTTATATTGTGTATAGTAATATTGTGATACTCACTAATAAATGAGGATAAATTAATTATAAGAAGTTTTTTAT
>CASFZH010000075.1 GCA_949299115.1 uncultured Helicobacter sp.
GACGCAAGATAGCATAGCTTGCAAAAAGCAAAAAGATAAAACTCGCCGCATACAAAAAGAGCTTAAACTCTTCTTGCTTGAGACTAAAGAGTTTGTAAAATACAGAGCGCATATATACTCCTTTAGGATTAAAATGTTATGATATAAAATATCATATAAATCTATAATATTATAAAACATAAGAGTTACTCTAAGTCAAGAGTAACGTTTATAAATAATAAAGAATCATTTATCCTTGATTTCATGCTTATATACATATTTTATCGATGAGTTATATTGTTATCTTCTGATCAATATCATTATATACAATCTTTAGCTATTGAGATTCTATATTTTACGTTCTTTGTAGCTAAGTCTTAATTGAAAAGACAAAGCTATGCAATGTGAAATCAAAATACCACAAAACTCATTTTGCACCTAATCTTACGCACATATCCTATCAAATCATAAATAGAGCTAATCACATAAAGTATGTATCGAAGAGAGAATCTGTCGCAAGTTATCTGGAATCTTGCAAGGCTTTTTGCTTGCTACATCAATATAAGCAAGTTTTATTCGCATATCAAAAGCCTTAATATGCAGCACCTCATCATTATAAACCTCACCAATTTTGATAACCTCTTGTCTTAAAACAATAAAAGTATGCTTGAATTCAAGCAATGTGGTAAGCACTCGGTATGTATCACCTAGCTTTAAGGGAGTAAAAAATTGAGATTCCATATCTTTTACCACAAAGCCTTGTGTGTTTTGTTGAGGCAAAACACCATTTTTAAAAAAAAACAATGATCTTGCCCTTTCACAAAATATAATGTAATTTGTGTGATATACAATACCGCCACAATCAGTATCATCATAGAAAACATAATTTACCATATTTCATCCAATAACCACAATTAAATTTTTAGAGGAAGAGTTTCAACATATAAACTTTGGGAAGGAAAGGCAAAAGCAAGGTTGCAATCTTTTACAATGCCCATAATTTTTAGAATAATATCCTGTTTTACTTCTAAAAATTCTTTTTTAGAAACACTTCGAGTAAAACAATCAACCAAAATATTAATAGAGCTATCGCCCAACGATTCCACATAAACATAAAGTCCATGTTTATATCCCAAGTAATCATCAATAGAAATTATATCTCTACGTAATGTAAAGTTATAGCTTTCTTCTCTTGATATATTAGATTCTGTTGCAATTTGTGAATGTGTAATAAGCATAGTTGTAATAGATTTTACACATTCCTGAAGTTGTTCTTGACTAGCATTATAAGCTACTCCTACGCTCATTTTGATTCTACGTCCAGATTTTCTTCTACTCCAATTTTGTATGACTTTGCTTGCAAGCTCCGAATTTGGTACAAAAAGTAGAGCATTTTCAGAAGTACGTATAGTAGTTCGTCGCAATCCTATTTCAACAACACTTCCTTCCACACTACCACACTCAATCCAATCGCCTTGAGAAAATGAGTTATCAAAAAGTAACATAACAGAAGCAAAAAAATTAGCTAGTATATCTTTAATAGCAAGTGCAACTGCTAACCCCCCCAAACCAAGTGAGGCAATAATGGTAGAAATATTGAATCCAAGATATTTAAGGATAAATAATAAGGCAATAATAATTACAATAGAATATGAAATCTTTAAAATTAAATTCACAATTTCCTTGCGAAACCTTTCATTAGTCTTTTGTGCAAGATTGGTCAAAAGTGGTGTCCAATATCCCTTAATAAGTGCAATGACAAACCACGCTATATTAATAATATATATTATATTAAACCATACTGCAATAAAATCTGGTTCTATAATAGGATAATATAAAATACCAATAGAAACATTAAGACTCCATGCTAAGAGAAATAATGAAACAGGCTTTAAAATATCTTTTTGGATACTATTATGCAATGCTTTATCTTGATTTGTTAAATGCGTTATAATATCCATAATATACATTATAAATCTTGTAATTAATTTCCTACAAGCCCATAAAACAACAAAAGATAAGAGAGATAAAATGATTTTCAGGGTTAATAGATTGAAATAATCAATATTATTATTCTCTAGTTTTTCTAAAATCCAGTGTATTGTGGTATGTAGTATCATATTTTGCGGTATAAGTAAAGCAATGTTCCACTTAAAATATGTGATAATCTCTGTATAAGTCGCAAGTTTATTAAGATAATGTGATGTCATATTTTGAATCTGTTTTGTTTGTTGCAATGAAAGTGTAGCGGGTATTTCAAAGTTATTTGGCAATGTTTTTATTTCTTGTAAACTTTGACTTATAAGTGAATCAACATGAAATCTCTGTGAAAAAAAATTCGATTCTTTTCTAAGTTTCATAAGAAGAGTCAACATTTTTTCGTCCAATATAAGACTATTTAATGTAATATTGCTAACTAACGAATTATAGTCATCATGCTGTATTTGTGCATCATTGAGGATAAGCTCTTGTTGTTTACGCTGTTGTGTTATTTCTGCACTAGAAAGACCAATAGGTTGCCTAATATTGATAATCAGTGAAGGCAGTGATTCTAAAAGAGTATTTTTTTTGTCTAAGAGCAGCTCTTTCCTATTAAAGCTCTTTGCATCACCTAATGATATAAGATGTATATCCCAATTCAACGTTGCAATATCATGAAAAATATCAAATAAAGTTTGTGAATCTAGTGCATTGCTGCTTTGTTTTTTTGGGTTTGCATATAAAGCAGTATCTTGTGTAAATAAAAATGTAGATAAACTAATGGCAAGAATGATGTAAATACCATATAATGTTTTTTTCATAATGCTCCTTAATTGTACGTCAACGTCGCGATAAAACCTCTATCAAAGCCGGCTTCATCTTTATAAAATTCCCCCGTATAACCCATTGCATATAAAATTTCTGACACACTCTCCTTCTGATCATATCCCATTTCGCAAATAAGATATGTGATGCCTCGTTGACGTGCCTCTTTGATAAGTCTTCTTAAAATTTCATCTCCTTTTTGTCCTCCAAAAAGTGCGATATGTGGTTCACATAATACTTCTTGATTTAGCGGATAGTCATTAGCAATATAAGGTGGATTTGAAACAAGTAATTGTATCGGTTTTTGAATTAACAGATACGGGGATTGCAATAAATCAGATTCTATCATATCACATCTATTATCCACACCTAATGTTTGAATATTATGTTTGGCTATATTTAATGCCTCTTTGCTAATATCTGTTGCAATTGCATAGGTATTATGTGTATTTTTTAGAATAGCACCGCTGATAGCTCCACTCCCAACCCCAACTTCAATAAAATGTGTAATATTTTTTTCCACCATTAATGAAATGGCTCTTTGCACTAAAATTTCAGTTTCTGGTCGAGGAATAAGTACATTGTTGTCAACATAAAATTCGAGTTCATAAAATACTACACGATTTGTTAAGTATTCAAGCGGCATACCATTTTTACGCATAGCAAGAAGCTTAAAATAACGTTCCTTATCAAAGTCATTAATTTTTCGCTTTATATGTGTGTGTATTTCTACACGTGTCATATTGAGTATATGACCAAGTATCACCTCTGCTTCATAACGAGGACTTGTAATAACAAAATCACGTGAAAATACATTTGATATATGGGTTTTTGTATTATTTTGAGAATCTTTCGGAATCTTTTCATTTTCAAATGAGTTTATATCCATGATTAAAAATTGTGTTTCATAAACAAGTTTTTTAAATTCTTCTAAATCCATGTCTTTTAAAAAAGCTACAGCAATACGCAATAATAAATCAATTTCAATCATTCAAATTCTCCAAAGCCTTCAGTCTTTCAAGAAGTGGTGGATGTGAATAGTAAAAAAATATAAAGGCAGGGTGAGAATGTGGAAAAGCTTTGTTTTCATTGACTAAACGGATAAGTGCTTGGCTTAGAGCTTTCTTGCTAACACATGAAGCACCAAATGCATCGGCTTTATATTCAGCCTTACGACTAAAATAATTCTGTATAGGTTTGATAATAAAAGTAAGAGCAGGCAAGAATAACATAGCGAGTATTAAAATAGTACCATGACTTTCATATAGCCCCAAATATTCACAAAGAGATTCAAAAAATAAGCCCATGATTGCAAAAACAATAAACATAATACTTCCTGCAATAACAATATTACACAAAATATCCTTGTGTTTAAAATGCCCTAATTCATGACCTAGAATAGCAATTAAACCATCTTCGCTAATTTTTTCAAGTAAGGTATCAAATAAAACCACTCTTTTAGAATTACCAAGTCCACCAAAATAGGCATTTAATCTACCATCTCTTTTGCTTGCGTCCATAATAAAAATCCCGTTACTTTTAAATCCTACTTTTTCCATAAGATCTTGGATTCTATTTTTTAGTTTTTCATCTTGCAAAGGAGTAAATTTATTGAACATCGGTGCTATAATAGTGGGATAAATAAGCTGTATAAGGATAATAAAACAAAAAATCAATATAAAACCAACAAGCCACCACAATGAAATAGATTCCATAACAAACAGTAATGAAGCAAAGATAACCGCAGCTATAATAATACCAATAATGATACCTTTTAGAAAATCTGACAATAAAGAAGTAAAATTTTGTTTATTAAAGCCATATATTGCATCAATTCTTTTTTGCACAATGCTAAAGGGCAACCCAATAACAAAGTTGATCCCAAGAAAACTCATTAAAACACACCAATCGACACCAAACGTGTTGGTAAAATGTTGGCTATATAATTGCGTTAGATATAAGATACCATATTGCAACCAAAAAACCATAATAATAAAATCATAAATATGTGAAAAAAAGGAAATTTTACGCTGCGTAAGAGCGTAGTTTGCTGCAATAAGATAATCGTCTGTATTTAAAATAACAGGCTCTTTTTTTGCGTAAAGTTGAATATGCCGTATTTGTAAAATATCGACGATAATAGCTGGCAATAGATACAATATTGAATACGCAATGATAACATAAGACAATGAATCCTCCTTTGAAATACATACATTACTTTTATAAGTTTATTATATTTTGATAAATAAGATGTCAAAAATCAGATTTACATATTGATTCATTCCAATCCCATAATACCATAATCAATCCTTAATGGCAAATAATGCTTATATTATTTATTATCTATGTCTACACTCATGTTATAATGAATAAGGATAAATACTTTAGTAAGGTAATGAAATATAATGAAATACATAAAATACATTATAATGATATATTTCATAAGTTTACTACATGCTGATACAAAAAAAGACATTGTAGAAAAAATTAATATTTTACACACACAACATATCAATAATGCTTTAAAAAAGGAGAGCATTGAGTGTCTATTAACTTCAGAAGAGAAAAAATCTGTAAAACTGCAATATCCACAAAGCATATATGAATATTATAATATGCTTTTAGAAACTAATCATTCTAATGCAGAACCCTCAAGATTCATACAAAATTTACTTGTAGATGCAACTCGGGATAAAAATACACTTGCCACCCTACTAGGATTGCAGCTCTATTTTATAAAACAATGTGAAAAATGTGAGCAAATATATAATGCAAATATGAATTATTATAGAAAATATAATCCCACTTTACATGATATATTGGCAACAGAAGGTGGAAGTTATGCACAATCATATGTCTTGCAAGGCGAAGCATTTTTGTGTAACGCTCTAAAACATAATAATCCTAATGACTTTTTGCTAGCGTATGCAAATTTAATGATGTCTGGCAATCATACACGTGCTATCAATGCACTTCTAGCAGGTATTGCAGTATCCAATGATAATGTGCTATTAGAGACCTTTAAGTTTCTTGGTTCACATGACATTGTGTTTGTAAAAAATCCTTATGGAATCTATTTGCTTAAAAGATTAGCTTTACAAAATAAAGCCAATAATTTTGATATTATCACTTCATTGCATCATTTTCAGAATCTAAAAGTTTTAGAAAATAATCTCACAAGTAATCACATTACACAAATGTTGCTTATTCGTGATATGGACATTGGCAGGATTCTTTCACCATTTCACAAGTTAGCTACTAGAGAGACTATAGCACAATATTATGATAAACAAAGACACTATGAAGAAATGCTACACAAAAATGATGTCATTATTTTTGATACTGCGACAATACAGGAACTCAAAGAATATTATCGAATCTTGACATTAAAAGATAGATTGCGACAAGTCAAATACTATCCTTACGCTACAACCTATAATTATAAACAATGAATATAAGATAAAACCATGAAATATTTGCTTATAATACGTAAAATTATACGGTGTATCGCAGAAAGGTGGGTTATGAAAAAAAAGATAAAAATGCGTATAGTGGATTTTTGGCATGATGACACAGAAGAAAATTTCTATAAGAGTCCTTTTGTAAAGCTCTTAGAATCTAAACGGCTATGAATATTTAAAGTATGATTGTGTGAGAATCTTTTATACAGGTGAAAATATTAGGACTGATTGGAATATTGCTGATTATGGCATAGACTTTGATTATATGGAGTTTGGGGATAGGCATTTGCATATGCCTTTGTTTGCTATATATAATAAAGCCCAAGAATCAAATCTTATGACTAGACATAAGGCAAATATACAATCTCTATGTCAAAACACTAAGAAGTTTTGTGGTATGGTAGTAAGCAATAGCGGCTATGGTGTAATGGATATGCTACGCACTGATTTCTTCCATATCTTAAATTCCTATAAACAAGTCGATTCTGGAGGGAGATGGAATAACAATATAGGAGGACCAGTAACT
>CASFZH010000076.1 GCA_949299115.1 uncultured Helicobacter sp.
TTTCAAGATAAATATTATGTATTCTTACAATTTGTTGTTGATAAATACAATGACTATTTTGTAATTGCTCTAATCTGTTTTGCAAAGGAAATTTTATATTTAATAATTTAAAAAAAATTAAAATAAAAATCACATATAAACCTCTTGTCGGCTCGGGGGGGGGGGGGCCCGCCCAAGAACACCCTCAAAAATCATAAATACTTATTCAAACGATAAGCCATTACAATATTCTTGCAATACTATTCAATTACTTTCAAGCATTATATCAGATGAATATCATTGTTTTAAGAAATATGTTTTGAGAGGTATTCTATGTTAGGTGGAAAACAGCAGTTTCTTGTTAGTCTTGATGAAGTATATGCCTATGTTATTAAGTGTCTTATTAGTGAATACAGCGAGGAATTAATAAGGCAAAATATTAATAATGCTATTAAAACATTAAAAATACATGTTACCAATAACAAAATTAAATTAGAAGATGCACAAAAAATAGCCGAATATTTGCAAAAAAATCATGATGAAATAAAACAGCAATTTATGTATAATGAAATTATAGAATCGACAAGTCAACGTGGTACTTCATGGTTTGCTTGGATAATAATATCTGGAGTTATTGGTTATGGTGGATATTATGTTGGTTTTAAGTCTAATGAAACCGCAAAAATTAAATATATTGAAAAACCAAAAATCGAATATAGATATGTTGATTCCAATCGTTATTCCATTGAACAAGAATTTGCTATTCTGTCTACCTGTGTAGGTGAACAGGCATCAGAATATAGGAAAAAACAATGTATTAATTTTGTGAAACAATGTCAAGAAAGAGATCAAGACTTTCAAAGCTTTTTGTGCGTATCTTTAATTCTTCTTCAAACCGTTCATATTCACGTTCATGCTTGTTTATTTCTTTTTGTTCAATAAATAATCGTAAGAAATCCCTCTGGTGCTTCCCAATTTTTGTAAGCCCTTTCTTAATAGTCTCAAGTTTATCTAAGCATTCATCGTAGTACTCTTTACTATCTTTTTGTGTCGCCATTTGTCGCCTCGTCGTTATATTAAGATTCCAATGTGTTAATTATAACACCAACATCAAGTATAGTCAAGTTATCACGATAAACCTAATATAGAACAAATTTAGGAATTAACGTGAATTCGGTATGCAGTTACATTCGGTATTACGATATATTTTTTTTCAGGAGTTTGTATGACAAATTTTCAGGAATTAGGTAAAGATAAGATTTTAGGAAAGTATGAAATTGTTGAAGTTTTAGGAGAAAATAGGTTTCTTACTACAATAGCGACAGAAAATAATAGCGAGTTTGTTATTGTTCAAACGACAAAATCATTGGATAATGGGGTTAAAGATTCTTTGTTGCATACAGAATCTCTTAATAGCATTACTTCTTCTTATATGGCACAACAACTGAATGCGGTTTCACACCCAAATATTAGCAATCTAAAAGTCGATGAGGACGACGAATATTTTTATTTTATACAAGAATGCTATCAAAAGACAGAGCCACTAGATTCTAAAGTTTTTAGAGATGGCAAGGGCGACATAGACTATCAAAGGCTTTTGCAATGTTATTTGCAGATTCTCTCTGCGATAGAGCATATCCATAAAAATGGTTTCTATCACGGCACCATCAATCCTAATAATATCCTCATAGATTATGATAACCACGTGTTTGTGTTAGACTTTGGACGGAGCTATTTTTATTGTCTTTTAGATAAGCCAGATACGAGATTTTACGCACCCGAGCAGCTAGGGCTTCTAAATCTTGATGTGCAAACACATAGAGATTCTAATGTGCTTATAGATTCCCACAATATACAATCTCACAGGGCAGACATAGAAATTAAAAGCGAGATATGCAAAGAGAGCGATATATTTTCCTTTGGGCTTTGTATGCTAAAGCTTTTGCTTGACAATTTTGAGGACTTCGACTTTTTGGTGAATAATTTAGACTTTGAATCCCATTATGAAAGCCCTAAAGACTTAGATTATCTCTTACAAAAAGTCCAAAGTGATTATGACTTAGAGGATAGTGAAAATGAGATTTTTCTACTTGTAAGACAAATGTGCAAAAACAATCCTCAAGAGCGAATCGCATTACAAGAGATAAAAATGTGGCTAGAGAGATTATTAGATTCTATAATGCCTAGAAAAATTTACGAAATACAGTGTCATAGCACAACGGTGGAGCGATACTGCGAAAACAATGATATAGATATGAACGAGTATCTTGGATTCCCACGCAATTTTTGGGAACATATCAATGATAGAGTAAAAGGACATAAAGCATATATACGGCAAGTTTATGATAAGAAAAGAGATGAGAATCAACTAGAAATTGCCATTGGTGATTTGGTTTTTGTGTGTTCTGCCGAGCAGAATGACGATAAACATTTGTTTTGTTACAAAATCTATGAAAATGAGTATATTTGGATAGAAAAAATCATTGCTGATATGGAAAGTATAGAGCTTAGAGATTATTTTACCTTTACGACTAAAGGCTATTATAACCCAAAGAGAGATAGTATAGAATCATTAAAAGAGATTCTACACCAAAAGTTTCAGGAGGCAAAATACAGAGCAGAAAAAGAAAAGCTAGACAAACAAGCCATAGCCACAGAGGAAGCCTTACTAGAAGCTGAATATAAAACCATACAGCAAAAGAAAAATACCCAATATGGAAGTATAAAAGAGATTAGAAAAGGTAGCGATGAAATAGTCTTTACTCTGCTTGATAAAAAAATAATATGGGAAAATGAGAAAAATTTTAAGCCCAAGCAAAAGATATTATTTAGAGATAAAGATTCCAATAGTAGCGATACCTTTAAGGGTGAAGTAGCACAATATAATCAAGATACCTTAGAGCTTACTGTAAAAAGAGAAAAGTATAGCAATCTCAATGAACTATCCAAAGGGATAATCTATGAAATCTCTTATGATTATCAAGTAGAGGAGATTATTTGGAAGAAAAGAGCAAGGGCATTAGAGGAGCTACAAAAGTCTAGTGTGCTTATCCCAGATTTCTTGCGGAAAATCAATAATCCCAAAGAGCTAGCACCAAATGCTTTGGTAGAGATAGAATCTTTTTATGATACGAATCTAGATTCAAACCAACAAGAAGCCGTGCAAAAGGCTTTAAGCCTTGAATCTGGTAGTGAGATTTTACTTATCCAAGGACCGCCGGGTACAGGGAAAACCACGACAATTACAGAAATGTTACGGCAAATCACAAAACGACATAGACATTATAAGATTCTCATCGCCTCACAAAGCAATCAAGCCGTAGATAATGTACTAGAAAAAATCGTAAAAGAAAACGAAAAAGTCTTACGCATAGGCAATGATGAAACTAGAATGAGTGAAATAGCTAAACAATTTACTCCACACAAGGTATTAAACAAACTCATACAAGAAAATCGCGAAAGGATACAGAAAAATCCCATAAGAGATTCTAACCCATATATAGAATCTAAATTACAAGAATTACAAAAAAGATTCTTAGAAAGTTTGCAAAATCTTACCGCCACAACGAGTAGCATAAGAGACAGAGACCATGAAACTGCTACACTTTTCTTAAGGCATTGCACTATCATCTTTGGCACACTCATTGGAATCTCTTCGTGGCAAAACTTCAGAGATATGGCCTTTGACTTTGCTATTATTGATGAGGCAGGACGAGCGACATTAAGTGAATTACTTGTGCCTTGTATCAAAGCTAGGAAAATCGTGCTAGTAGGCGATCATAAACAGTTAGCCCCTGTGATAGATGATGAAGTCTCACAGAATCTAAGTGGAAAACACACCAAAGAGGAAGTGGGGACATCATTTTTTGAGCGACTCTATGAGCGAATGGAGCAGGATAAAGAGGAGAGAGAGCATATAGAGCATTTTCAACACAGACTGACTCATAACTACCGTGCACACAAAAGTATCTGCGATATCTATAGCAATGCTTTTTATGACGGGGAGCTAACTACACAAGACTTTATAAGCAGACAAAGAGAACATGGACTTGAATGTTTTAGCAAAAGTGTAGTGTGGCTTGATACAGGTAAAATGCCAGATAAAGAGGACACACAAAAAGGCACAGGGAAAGTCAATCACTGTAATGCGAGGCTCATAGAGCGATACACAAGGGAGATTCTAAACGAGTTAAAGGCTAAGAATCTAGGCTATTCTATTGGAATCATCACGCCCTACAAAGACCAAAAACAACTCTTAGATTCTAAACTTAGTAGTCATAAAAAAGAGTTTAAAGACTTTTATAAAAAATTAGCAGAGGGAATGAGCAAGAATAATAATAACATAAAGGATACTCATGACATAAAGGATTATGCCCTTGATATTGGTACAGTCGATAGCTTTCAAGGTAGCGATAGGGATATTATCATTTATGACTGTGTGCGTTGCTCTAAAAGCAAAAATAATAATAATGTTAAAGGCAAAAAGGGCGGACAAAAGATAGACTTTATCGCTGATGAAAAAAGACTGAATGTTTCACTCTCTCGCTCCAAGCGGCTTTTAATCATTATAGGCGATATGGAGTATCTCTATACTGCTCACACAAGCAAGGGTGAAAATCCCTTTGAAAAAATTATCGATTATATACACAACCATAAACAAAATTATCAAATTATAGAATGCAAATAAAAAGGAGAGAAAATGGCAAAGAAAAAGAATAAAAGTGAAACAAGCTTTGGATTACAAAATGTGGATATGGAGCTTTTGACCCATAAATATGAGGACTATTATATGGATAGCAAAAGGACACAACACAGAAGTCAAGATAGCGAAGAAAGCTTTTTAGATTCTATTATAAAGATTGGTAATGAGGATAGTGAGGGCGAAGACTACATTTGGTATGATACTAAAGAAGTGTATTATCCGATGTATAAGACAAAAATAAATTATGAAATCATCACAGAACAAGCATTACACCCCATTATTCTAAGCCTTTTAGAGAGTATCAAATATCTTGGTACATTGCAAGAGCGAGGTAATGTGGAGACCCTGCAAGCACTTACGCAGCTAGATTCTGAAATACTAGGAAGTATTTTGAGTGATTTAGAGACTAAGGGTTTTATTAAGCTTATGCCTTTAGGCATCACAAAAAATGGGCAAGAAATCCTAGAGAAGAGAAAAGAGGCTATCCCACAAAGTGAGAGTGCTTATGTGCTACTTGATGGAATCTTTGGAAAAGTAGCAAGGGATAATAACGGAATATGTGTGGCAAAAAGCCACAAAGATATAATGCTAGAATCTAATGTGCCAAATTCTAAAGACTGCATAGAGCTAAAGCCTTCAAGTAAAGACTTGCGTCCAAGGATAGAGAATCTAGGCAAAGATTTTAGTGAGAATAAAACTTTGCGTAGCGTGCTAGTAGAGGCATTAAACGGGTTAGACTATATAGAATCAAGCGATAAAGATTCCAAAAATAGCCAAAACTCTCAAAAACAAGAATCTGAAAATGACAAAGATTCTCAAAATAATGAGGAAAATTCCTACACTGAAACACAAAAACATAATCATTCTGAAGCACAAAGCACTAAAGATATGGCTAACACTCATAAGAATCACAATACAAGCAATAATCCCCCAACACAAAACACACACAAAGAATCAGAGCAAGATTCCAGCATCTCATATAAAGCCGAGATTACAGACATTACCGACATAGACCCAAAGAAATTTTATAAAAAATATATTTGCCTTTTTTATAAAAGCAAAAGTGCAAGCGAAAAGATTTTAGTTATTGATTCTACACTAGAAATCGATAGAGAATCTACCAAGCTTTTTGACAAACTCATCGACACACAAAGCTTTGAATCTGCTAGAAAAGATTCCAAAGGCTTTTTAGATAATGAGGCAAAATTTCAAGCAAATACCCCAGAGCTTATAGAGCAGAAATTAGAGCTAGATTTTAGCGAGGGTGCGACCATAGAGACAAATGAGCATAAGAAGTATTTTTTGTATATCTTTGAAAACGCTAAAAAAGAGATATGTATCCAAAGCCCGTGGGTGCGATATGAAATCATAGAGCAATACAAAAATTCTATAGAATCTGCCCTAGAGCGAGGGGTACAAATCACTATTAAATACAGCATGAAACCGCGTAATAAATTTGATAAGGTAGGTATAGATGAGAAATCAAAGGAATATTTCACAGAGCTACAAAATCGCTATGCAGATCTCTTTCATCTAAAAGAAGGTAATGACCACTCTAAAATCGTGATATGTGATGAGGAATTTATGATATTAGGAAGTTTTAATTGGCTAAGCTTTGGCGGGAATGCTGATAGAGATGGGGAAAGCAGGGGCGAAACTTCAAATATTAATAAAAATTTGGAATCTATACGCAAAGAAAAAGCAAAATTTATAGAATTC
>CASFZH010000077.1:0-1388 GCA_949299115.1 uncultured Helicobacter sp.
ATTCTAAAGTGGGAATCTCAAAAGAAGATGCCCAAATGCTCTTTGGGACAGAAAAAGCAAATGTAGAAGTTCTAACACAAAAGGAAATGGAAGAAACAAAGGGTGAGTTTTTCAATATCGCCGTGCTTGTTACTGGGGTACTTGTGGGTGCTGGTGTAGGACTTATTAATTGTGCTTTTAATGGTTTTGATGATTGCCGTGATTGGGATTTTCAATTTCCGGGTATAGTGCAATTTTAATGCTATTCATTAAATGAAGAAAATATTTCTTTTTTTCATTGTATATTTTGTTAATTGCACTGCCGCTTTTGCTTGTAATACTAATACGTATTATTGTATAGATGGCAGACTTGGACTAGGCATATATTATGGCAATTTGGGTAGTTATGAGGCATGGGCAAATAGCATAGGTGGATATGGGGCTTTTAATTTTGATTACTATCGTAAATGGTTTTATACTTCCTTTGATATAAATATTGGTTTTGCAAATACAGCAATAACCTATAATGCAAACAACATAATCCACACACGTCATGAAACAAATTATAGTATTTTAGGGAAATTTAAAGTTGGCACAACATTGGGTTTTCTTCATGAGCCAACATTTATCTAT
Organism: uncultured Helicobacter sp.; assembly: GCA_949299115.1. Classification (GTDB taxonomy): domain Bacteria; phylum Campylobacterota; class Campylobacteria; order Campylobacterales; family Helicobacteraceae; genus Helicobacter_A. The sequence goes on from CASFZH010000077.1 coordinate 613, forward strand.
TTTTCCTTACCAGCTGAATTATATCGTGTGGGATTAACGGGAATCATAAATTCTACATTTTCATTTCATGGAGAAAGAGGTGCATTTTTCAATACTTTTGTATCACTTGGAATCGGAGCCTTTAATCGCACGATGATAGCACATGGATTTGGTATCGAATCAGGGCTTGAAATCACCTTTGATTTCTATACGATTCATGCGGGATATGGATTCTATGGCAATGACTTCTTTAATGGTGGGCAACGATATGAAGTAAGCATTGGTATGATATATAAACGTAATTATGCAGAATCTCTTATCACACCAACATATAATAATATAGACTTTTACGCACGACTAAAAGCAATATACTATAATGCCAACACCATGAGGTTAATTCATAGAGACTTAGGGAGTGTAGAATATCCAAAAACTCATGACTTTGTCATACTATTTGAAATGGGAATCTACCTTTCGAATTTTTTATAATTATTTCACTATACTACACTCCATTCGTAACTTTTGGCTTTTAGAATATGCCAATTTTGTCTCAATACAATGTTAGAGCTTAACAATTTTACTTATTGCCTAGTTTTTACTGTGATTGTATAGCATTTTGGTAATATGACATAAAAATGACATAATGCAAATTTCTTTGTAAGATTCTTGTAAGTTTGACTTTTGTATAATCTAGGATACCTCACGATTGAAGTGAAGTATGCTAATATTTTAACATAAGGAGATGATTATGAAAGTTTATAAGATGTTTATGACTGTGTGTATGGTTATTAAACTAA
>CASFZH010000077.1:1403-7524 GCA_949299115.1 uncultured Helicobacter sp.
ATTCTAAAGTGGGAATCTCAAAAGAAGATGCCCAAATGCTCTTTGGGACAGAAAAAGCAAATGTAGAAGTTCTAACACAAAAGGAAATGGAAGAAACAAGGGGTGAGTTTTTAGACATCTTTCTTTGGGGATTAGGTATAGGTGCTTTGGTATGGGCTATTGAGAGTCTAGTAAATTGGGAAGTAGCAGATCCGAATTTTGAGTGGTCTGGTATAGAATTTTAGTATAAAAAGATACTGTGATAAATTAAAAGTAAAGCAATGCATCAAGCATACAGTATGACACACAAAATAAAATGGACAGTATGCGTACTACTCATATCTTTAAATCTGTTGCAAGCCCAAAGTTTTGTTAATAAAAGCAATAATGCCTATGGAGCAAAATGTTATTTCAAAATAGATGCTAATAAGGGTGGTATAGTATACGATGATACATTATGTGGTAGTGTCTATATAGGATTAGGTGGATATTATACCGACTTCACAGGACCCACATCGACATCAAGCGGTGGCGGTGGCTATCTGTCACTAACAAGCAAAAGTTTTATCAAATGGTTTTATATCGGTTCAGATGGCATGTTTGGTCTTGGTAACTATAAGCTTCAGAGTTTTCTCAATACCTCAAGACCAATAGTAGAGGATTTAGGCTATTTTGTTTTACTTAATCTGAATCTTGTTGGTATCGATTTTGACAAATTTTTTGGAATACCACTTCTTTTTTATATGAATGTCGCAGTGGATTTCCAAGATTTTACTATTCACAAATATGGACAGGGCTTCCTTTATGGTAGTGGCTTTTTAGGTTTTGGGGCTTTTAGTCGTATCATGCTTACCGAACGATTTGGCTTAGACTTTCAGCTCAATCTTTCATATAGTTTTATACGCTCTTATCAAAGCTATGGCATTAAGCATAAAGTAGAAGGATTTGATGGGAGCTATAAGCTTGAGGCAGTTATTGGCATGGTTTGGAAAGACTATGAGATATTACCTACTGAGAGAAAACGTAGAATACCTGATTTCTATGCTAGAATGAAAGGTATATATTACGATAGGAGTCCTATGAATGTAGCCTATTTTGGTGATACTAGACTCTTTAATGGACAGACTATCCATTCTCCTAAAACGCAAAATTTTATGTTGATGTTTGAAGTGGGGCTTGGGTATTAATCCTTTGGATAGACAAACTCTTTGAGAAAAGTAGTACAATAACAATAGAGGGTAAATTTTCTTGCTATCACCTTTATACATAGTTTAATGTGTGTGTCTAACTTGGGTTTGAATTATGCAGGTCAGATGATTTTGTAGTATTGTATAGAGGTAGTCATTCATGCCATTGTGATTCTATATGATATTAAAGAATAGTCGCAAGTATCTTTTATAAATAATAAAGAGTACAATTTTGCTACATTATAATGATGAATAGCATAAGGATAAGAATGCGAAATTTAGGGCTATTATTACTACTTTTTTGTTCTACTATGTTTGCTTGTCAATATCCCAATCGATCATTTTGCGTTGATTCGAAACTCGGGCTAGGCATATATTATGGTAACTTGGGGAGTTATGAAGCAGAGGCGAGTAGTATAGGTGGATATTGGACGTTTAATATTGATTACTATCAGAAGTGGTTTTATGCATCTATAGATTTTTTAATGAGTTTTGCCAATGCTAGGGTTACCTATAATATGGATAATGCAAGTCATACACGTTATGAGACGGATTATGGTCTTTTAGGAAAATTTAAAATTGGCACAACTTTAGGTTCTCTTCATGACCCGACATTTATTTACATAGCTTTACCAATAATAGACAGACATAATCTAGGCATGGATGGTCCTAATGAGCTTGATTTATTTTATCAACAAAGAGGTGCTTTTCTGAATACGATGGTAATGTCTGGAATCGGAGTTTTCAATCGCACGATGATAGCACATGGATTTGGTATTGAATCTGGACTTGAAATCGCCTTTAATTTATATAGACTTTATGCGGGATATGGTTTCAATGAGATTCGTTTTTTCGATGGTGGACAGCGATATGAAGCAAACATTGGCATGGTGTATAGACGTAATTATGGACATTCTATTGTCATGTCTACGTATGAATCCATAGATTTTTATGCAAAGCTAAAAGCGATATATTACAACAATAATATTGTTAGATTAAATCATGGAGATTTAGGTAGCATAGAATATCCCAAAACCCATGATTTCGTTATACTATTTGAAATGGGAATCTACATTGGATTCTAAACAACACAAAATACTATCGGTTTGTGTGCAGATATTGTACCTCATAAGATTCTACAATACAAGATTTATGTGATAAAAGAACTCACATCATACAAGTTTTATGCCTCACGGCAATATCAAATAAATAGAACAAATAGAGATTGTATAGCTACTGTTATACAGTGCAAATATTCGCAATGATATTAATTTATGATTCTGAAATATTTTACATATTTTATAAAAAATTTTTACATATTTTGTAAAATTATGTTATAATACCCTATCTCTAAACAAGATAAAGATTGCAAAAAGGTGTTATCATGATACCACAATATGATTCATATAATATACGTGAGAGTTTACGTAAATTAGAAATAAAAATCATGGACTTAGCAAAGCTACTAGGCATATCGCGCCCGACACTCTATAAAATCATAGAAGAATATGAAAGGGGTGAAAGAGAGAAAATAGAGCCAAGCTACCTTGCACTATTTGATTATATACAAAGAGGGCATGGTAGTAAAAATAGTGTCATTGCCTATATTGTGCAAAATATCATCACAGTAAAAAGCCCCAATGATACCCATACATTGCAAGATATGATACGTAAGCTTTTTAATCCTCCTAATGAGATAAAGGAAGCTTTCATAACGTCATTATTGCAAAATTCTCCTCTTGATTCTCTACTACCATATCTAGTAGAATGCCATACGCTTTTACAAAAAGAGACATTATCACAAGAGGATAACATGAGATTGCAGCCTTTGCGTAATCTTTATCAATGTTTAGGATTAGAAATTACATTTTAAAAAGGAGATTAATCATGAAAATAAGAATTTTAGAGATTTCAAATTTTAAAAACATCGGTGTGAGCGAGTTAGATAGAGAAAGTAATGAAAAACTTAATTCGCAAAAATTGTATCTCAATGCAAATTATAGTGAAGATGCAATGGGTGGATTGGTATTACTTGTAGGTGAAAACAACACAGGTAAAAGCAATATTATTAAGGCTTTAAAAAAGTTTAGCTATGAAGATACGCTTAAAGCTGCCAATGATATACCTAATTTTATTGGTTATGAGGATTGTGAGCCATCTCTTAAACTTATTTACTCTGATACAAAAAGTAACGGGGGGGGGGGGCAAACTCCAATAACACAGAATCTTTAAAAGGTGAAACAGCGATATTTTTAGAAGATGGAGAATTGCATTATAGCTTTCATTCCCCAAACGATGCTTTGCGAATGGCTATCGCCTATCTAGGCAAATTTATCCTCAAACAATCATCTTCTAATAGAGAAAAGATAGAGCAAATCGTATATGATTCAAGAAAAGAACATGATACAGATAAACTCTTAGGATTTTTTAATGCTTTGCTCAAGTTTGATAATACTGCTGAACGACTAGCATTGCAAAAAGCCAAAGAGGAATATGAAGAAGCAATAGAAAAATATGAGGTAGAACTAGAGGAAGCTTATGAGGAAGTGCGAGAATCAAGTGAGAACATTATACAAAATTTTGATAATTTAAATGACTCTCATGAGCTTTTTAGGGAGGCTATGTATCAATTGGGTAGTAGTAAATCAAACTTACAACAACAATACAACGATATTGTACAAAATCTCAAAACCAAAGACTACACAGTATTAAAGATAGCATACGCAAAATTAAAAAGCTTTGTTACACAAATTATAGATGCTAGAAATAAAAGATATAGAAATAGTTGGGGGGATAATGATATTGTTTTCTCAAATAACTTTATTAATCCACGTGAAATCACAAAGCCCACTTTACAAAAACCAAAGGTTGAATACAAGAGCTATGCGACAGCCGAAGAAGCCCTCAAACATGTATTAAACATGATAGCAAAAGATTCTAACACGAAAATATACTACACATTGCATAATAATGCTGATTCTGTATTGCCACAGATAATTTGGTATGATAACAACGAACATATTAGCAACAAAGATTTGATAGCCACACCAAAAGATTTGGAGCATAATAAATTTTTTCAATCACTTTTTTCTGTGATACACAAAAAAATATCAGGAATCTTAACTGCTTATGAAAAGTCCAAGACAACACCCGGCTATCTTATGAAAACAGAAGAGGAAGTCAATAAAAAGTTAGAAAATATTGTAATCAAGCGGTTTAATACGCTTTTTGCCAAACACGATGCAACGCACAACAGAAGTGGCTATCGCTTTAATATAAAGCTTGAGGAGAATAAAATCGCCCTTTGTATTTTCAAAGATGATGATGTCATGGAGCTTGATATGCAAAGCGATGGATTCCAGTGGTTTTTTAAACTCTTTTTCTTTTTACATGGCAGAGGATTGCAAGAGGGAGATATAGTCATTATGGACGAGCCAGCCTATAATCTCTCTATCCCAGCTAGGAGGGAATGCAGAGATTTCTTAAAATCTTATGGTGAGAAGCATGGCATCACCTTTTGTGTAGTAACGCATGATCCCTTTTTACTCCATATAGATTACCTTGATGAGATTCGCATAGTGGAGATAAATATGCAAGGAGAGGACCCAAAAGGAGCAGTAATCGTTAATGATTTTGCCAAGATTAAATCCAATGATACCGATGCTTTAAAAAAGATAAAACGAGCCTTTGGTATAGAAACCTATGCCTTTTATGCACCCGGTATTAAGCGTATTTATGTTGAAGGGATCACAGATTATTGCTATCTCACTGCCTTTAAGATTCTATGGCAAAGGGAGCATAAGAATAATCTTGACATTGCTTTCCTCCCAATAGGAGGACTTGGCACACAAGGTAATGAGACAAAAATTTTAGATTCTCTATTAGAACAAGAAAAAGAGCCAATTTTACTTGTCGATAATGATAAAGCAGGAGAGGCAATCATAAAAACTGTGAGTGAAAATGCAGAAAAATATCAGCGGATTACACTTGTAACGATTAATGGCAAGATTACAACGATTACTATTAAAGATAACAAGTATGTACCGCAAACAGAGGATTTATTGGATACAAAGGAATTTGAAGGCTTTACAACCATAGAGAATTTTTTTACTAAAAAAGATATTGAGAAATATGGTCTATCGGAAAAACGCACACGCATTGCCTCTGCATTTAAGAGAAAGATTCTCTGTGAGCTAGAATCTCAAAATATTGATGAAACAACACAAGATAATAATAACATATCAAAGACTACAAAAGAGAATTTCTACAAATTTTTAGAAGCCTTGCAAGATATGTAGTTGTAGAGATGAATTATCCTAGCTTTTAGAATGGGATAGCAAACACATAGTCTCTTTATTATAAAATCTATTTTTGAATCTTTATTTTTAAATATTAATGAGATTCTATGAGTTAAGATACCAAAATCTTAAAATCAAGAGATATTGCAGCTTCTCCTCGATACAACAGAATGCCATTAAAACCCTCTTTCTAATCATGTCTCCAATGATAGTAAAGAATCTACTCTACCTAGTGATTCCTAGCTTTTTCCCATCATTCTAACTTTTCATACCATTCTTGAGTCGTTAACAGAAAAATCTACAAATACACAATCCACACATATAGAATCCAAAGACAACATCGAATCACACCACTGCACCCCCCCTCCCCCTTTTTTTGTTTAGTCGCTCTCATACATTATCAATGGCTACATGTGTTGAGCCACAAAACTATTCTTGCACACGTTTGATAATCTGATAGATAAGGCTCTAAAATGGCTGTGATTTTGCCGCTTCAGATGATTTCTCTAAAATACAAAGTCTTTAGTCATTAAAGCCTTTTTGACAAATTCCCTATGGTATTTCCTAGCATTAGTATTGTCTCGTAATTATCTTAGCACATAATCTATTGTATTTATCAGAGGCTGTGCATTTCTATAATCATCTTGTTTAAAAAAA
>CASFZH010000078.1 GCA_949299115.1 uncultured Helicobacter sp.
CATTATGACTCCTTTCTTTTTAAAAGTAGAAAATCCAAACTATGCTAATATGGATTCTAAACACAATTATAAAGAATGAGAGCTACTCTAAGTCAAGAGGTGGAAGAAGATTCTAAGGCTATTTTAGTATAACGATAGTATTTGAAAGACTACATAGGAAATGACACAAGTATATAAGGCAGTAATTCTAAAATGCTACTAACCCCTTAGATTTCAAAGCTAACCTATAAAATCTAGGGCTTGTAGATTCTAAAGTGTATTCTATGTTACTAGCGGTAGGGAAAACCCTTAGAATTTCGTAGGCTTAATATATTTAAAACTTAGTAGCATTTTGAATCCTTTCTAGCTTCACTTTTACGTATTAACCTAGCAGAGGAGATTCTCAATCGTGGTAAAAAAATACAGTTATGACTGCTTTAAAGAATTTCGTAATAATTTCGCTGTTAGAGGAGCTATAAAGCTGTAATCAACAATACTTTTTGATAAAGAAATAAAAAGTATTGTTGCCAATGGGCTTTGTGTGCGTCTGTTTTCTCAAAAAAATTTGGAATCATGTATGCTAGATTCTGGGTTTGGAATATCAAGGATAACTCACTAAAAACCATAATTTCTCAATCTAGAATCTAAAGATAACCGCAGGTACTAACACAAAAATATCCTTAAATCATTGTGCCAATAAATCTCCCTAGCCTTGTATGTATGCTTTAGATTTTGTTTAGACTTAAGATTTTGGAATAGCACTTGCTGCATTAATGTTTTTATAAAAGCATTAATGCAGCAAGTACAGTGCTAAAACGGAGCTGTGAAAATGGCACAAAGATTACAGCAGGCTTTTTTGATAATAAATCAATCTTATCAAATTTTCAATCAAGACTGCCACATAGGGCTTAAAAATTTGCAAGATTCTAGTATTGATTGCATTATTACTGACCCGCCGTATTTTATCGATGGTATGGGAAATGAATGGAATGATGAGATTTTGCAAACAAAGGCAAAAAAGTCTGGTGTGATTGGTGGCTTACCTATCGGAATGAAATTTGATAGAATGCAAGGGGTAAGATTGCAAGAGTTTATGAATCCAATCGCAGAGGAGCTTTTTAGAATCTTAAAGCCCGGTGGCTTTTGCATAGTCTTTTCTCAAGCAAGATTGTATCACAGAATGGCTATGAGCTTTGATATGGCTGGGTTTGAAATACGTGATATGTTAGCATGGAAATATGAGGGACAGGCAAAAGCCTTTTCACAGAATCATTTTATCAAAAAGGATAAAAATTTAAGTGAGATAGAGAAAGAGGCTTTGCTCCAAGAGCTAGAGGGTATGAAAACCCCGCAACTCAAACCACAAATCGAACCTATGGTCTTAGCCCAAAAGCCACGAATTGGCACCTTTATAGAAAATTGGCAAGAATACAAACTAGGGCTTATAAATACCAAAGAAAGTCTTGATGGCAGATTTCCGGGTAATGTTATGGAAGTATCAAAACAAACACGAAAAAAAGATAGTGAGGATAAAATAGAACATCTAACTCCAAAACCGATAAAACTCATTTCTCATTTAATACGACTTTTTACACAAGAAAACCACATTGTATTAGACCCCTTTTTAGGCTCTGGCTCTCACGCCCTAGCAGCCTTGCAAGAAAATCGCAGATTCATAGGCTTTGAAATAGAGAAAAAATATTTTGAGTTAGCACAAAAGAGAATTGAAAGATTCTACAAAGAGAGAATATTGTAATGCGTGAAGTTATGAACGATAAGGAGATTGCTGAACTTTTTGGGATTATTGCCAAGCATTATAAGATGTATTTGCAAAAATTTGGAGTAAAGCCTATAAGCCTAAAGATTCTAAGGAATTAGACAAAAGATGCTTTAGTATTGCTGTATCTAGCACGTAGCTATCTAAATACAAAAGTTGTATCAAAAGAGGAATTGACTGAATTTATGAAGAGTTTTTATCCTCATATAAATGCTATGCAACAAGCAAGGTATTTAGGCAAACAAAAGGGTTATAATATTGTCTCTATCACATAAGGCAACATAAGTCATAAAGTCCCCACAAAACATTATAGGCTTTTAGATTTAGACAATCCATATCCTACCTTTAAACCTGATAGAAGGGAGGGTATAGAATCTAACAATTTTGAGGAGCTTAAAAAGACTTATATAAATGTGCAACTTGTGGGAGTGTGGAGGATAAGCCACATACTATAAAGAGCAACGAAATTGCAAGATTGCAAAACTTAGAATCTAGCAATGTTATCTTCAATGTCAAGTATGCAATAGAACCGATAGATAGTGAATTGAAATAGTAAATTTTGATAAAGATAGGCAAATGATACAAATAGTTGCAAAGAGCAGAGAAGCAAAGGTATATTTTTTGGGGCTTATACAAAAGATTGCAGTAAGTATCCTAAAGAGAATTAGCAAATTAAGAATCCCATTTAGTTATCTCAAAGGCAAAAGTTTCACAATGTGATTCTAAAAATAAGAGCAAATTTGAGGCTATATGCTGGATACCAATAAAGTTTTACGCAAACTAAAAATGTATCTATAAAAGAGCGATTCTATACGGGACATGGGTAGTGCTAAGCTACGCAAAAAATATATGGTGTGTTGCATTTTTTAGATTCTCTCAAATATTTTATATCTTTGTTGTAATACTATATGCTACATAATTATCTATGAATTCACTCTAACTCCACTCTCACAAGTCCTCGCACGGAGTTTAAACAATATATCTTATCTGCATTTTGCAAATCCTCTAAAGACAGCACACACTCTTGTATTGCTCCAATTTGCAATAAAAACTGTCGGTAGATTCCAGCTAAAAGCCCACATTCAAGTTTTGGTGTATAGTATTTCCCGCCCTTTTGCACAACTATATTGCTTCTAGTTCCCTCACACAGCTCCTTTTTAGTGTTGAAAAACGCCACATCAAAGCATTTATCTTCTTTCCATAAGATACTTTGTGTAGCATACAAAGCATTAAGAGAAGTTTTGTGAAAAGTTAAGTCATCTTTGATACTTAATATCTTTGAAAGTCGCAATGTTGTACTTACAAGAGGCAAAAGAGGTAAAATCTCGAAGTCATACTTACCATTTTGACACAAAATAAGCCGCAAGATATAGGCATTTTTATTAAGATTCTGCAAGGTTTGCAAAGTTTGTAAATTTTGTAGTTTTTGTAAAATCTGTGGATTGTGTGAAGTTTTTTGACTTTGTGAGACTACATAATTTGCATTCTTCATAGATAAGTTATCATATGCTTTATTATTCAAGAAAGGATTTTCTAAGTCCATATTGTGAGAGGCTAATTGTTTAAAAACTGCGTTTTTAGAATCTTGATACATAATATCAGTGTTATGACCGAAGTTTTGTTCGCTCTTAATCTTAGATTTTTTAGCCAAAGAATCTAAATCATCACAAAATATAGTAGTAAAGCTTTGATTCTCAAAAAAGGCATTTTTAATCTCTAAATTTTCCCAAACATCAAAAAAGCCATAATTCCCGCTAAAAAGCTTGGTATTAATCTCACTCAAATCCCCGCTAAAGCCCTTAAAATCTCTTTTTGCCTCTAGTACTTTTGCAAATGTACTCTTAAGATTCTCATACTCAAATCCAAAATGTTTTGCACTTTTTATAATTCTCTCTACATGCTCTTTAAAAAACAGCACTCTATCTTTAAATCCTAGCATAGTCTCAAAAAGATAAAAATCCCCCATTCTTACATTTGCCATATCTTTTTTTGCATTGCTTTGGTCTAAACTATCTTGCCCCACATTTCCTCTCTTTACGCTGTGCTTTAAAAAACTGCTTTTTAACTCTAGCTCCCTAAACTCCTCATTTAGCACAGAATCCCACACAATGCCACTTCCCACACCATAAGAAAATGCCTTCTTTCCAGCCTTTTTACACAAGGTGCGAATGCCTACATTAAAGACACTTTTATCCTTATGAATAAGCCCTAATGCCCCACAATACACGCCCCTATCCCTTTGCTCTAAAGATTGTATTAGCTCAATTGTCTCTAACTTTGGTGCACCGGTGATAGAGCCACAAGGAAATAAGGCTTTAAAAATCTCAAAAAACCTTACATTTTTACGTAAAACCCCTTCAATGCTTGAAGTCATCTGCAAAAGTGTCTTATAAGATTCTATATTAAAAAGCTTACTAACCTTGATACTCTTAGCTTTAGCAATATGGGCTAAATCATTACGAAGTAAATCTACAATCATCACATTTTCGCTACGATTTTTCAAATCTTTTTGCAAAAGTTCTGCATTGTGCTTGTTCTCTTGCTTATTTTTACCCTTTTTGATTGTGCCTTTCATTGGTTTTGTAAGAATTCGCACAGAATTTTTATGCTTTTTAGTAGCAAAAAATAATTCAGGAGAAAAGCTTAGAATCTCTTTAAACTCATTCTTAAAATACATCGCATAAGGCGTATTTTGCCTCTCTAAAAGTAGTTTAAAAAGCATAAAACCCTCAATTTCTGTATGCAGAAAAAACTCTTGTGTGAAATTCACTTGATAACTCTGCCCTTTAGCAATAGCAGCCTTAATGCGTTTAAAGCCTTCTTCATAGGATTTGAAATCAAGGGCTTTGTGTGGTGTTTTTTCACTATAAAAATGTGGATAATAGCGTAAAAATTTATTTGCTTTAAGATTTTTATACGAAAGCTTCTTTTTCTTAGCAAAGGCTTCAAAATACGCCAATGGCTCTGTGCTTACAAAGTGCTTATCTTGCAAGATTTTATAAAATTCATACTCCACATAGCCAAGAAAATAGTATTTGTGTTTATATTGCTCTATGGTTTCAAAAAGTTTTTTTGCTTCTTTATGATTTCTCGCGCTAAGCTTTAAAATGCTTTTTTTATATTTGTGATGACCAAAAATACAGAATCTTTTTTCTTGTCTTTTACGCATAACTAAGCTTTTTGTATTATAGATAAAATTTTGTTTGAATAATATCCCCAAAGTCATTCTAAGTCAAGAGATTTTAGAGAGTATCTATGCAAAATTAGAGATTGAAATTACTTATGCAAGGAGATGGATTATAGCAAGTAAGCTTTAGACTTTCATTGATTCCTTGTTCCATTAAATCCATAAGAACTGTGAATTTGACTTCTTTAGGATACTATGTGATACTTAATTTTAAATAAGTAACATTGTATAATCCATAATTCTACAATAACTTTAATAATATTTTGTAAAAATTCTTTGTTTCTTAAAAATATTCTATTTAATTGAGATTAATTTCATGAATTTTGTAATAATGGGAGATTATTTTTTCATACATCTGATTATATATTTTCTCGTGAACTTACAGTATCAAAAAGAATATATTTTAAATATGTTTATAGTATTTTTTATATATTATTTTATATAAAAGTATTCTAAATAGATTAGTTATCATTTATATAGATATAAAAACATATGCAATATAATAACAAACAATGAAAAGAATACGGCGGAATATGCAATTAACATTTGACAAAGAATAGAGAATAGGTTTTGAATATATAAAAATTGGTAGGATATATAATGTTAGATTCTAGATTCTATAAATACGTCATATTGAGGGCAACCCGAAATATCTAAAGTATAGATTCTACAATACAGAATCTAGATTCTGTATTGTAGATATTTCGCTATGCTCAACCAGTGTATTAATCTCATCACAATGATTAACATATAGTGTTAAGTCTAATATATAGAAAGACTTTTGAAATTTATCTCAAGATTCTGCTTTACTTAATTTACTTAAAGATTCTAGTTTCTTTGATTTCATGCAATACTCTAGCTCACACCCAATCGTTATTTTCTTTACTTATCCCCTACATACACTTCACTTTGATTTTACTATGATTAAAACATATAGCATTTTCATCATAATGTATTAGATATTACACATAGTATTCAATATAATGATGAAAC
>CASFZH010000079.1 GCA_949299115.1 uncultured Helicobacter sp.
GTAGGATTTAATCTAGCACTAGATTTTAGGGTTGGCTCTTTTAGTATCATTGAATGTATAGATTATGCAATTTTGAAAGATTATTGCAAAAAGCATGGGTTAAAATTAAAACAATAAGCCACAGAATCTTTAAGGTAGATAAAATAAATCAAATTCTAAAGGCACAAGTATAGCAAAATTATTTACGCTGCGTACTCTCATATCTTTTAGACTTTGAGACATAAATTAGATATAGTTATTGTCCTATTTTAGACAACTTATCTAAAATTCGCACAAATCACAAAACGAAACATTTTTAATAAAAATATGGATTTAATTCTTAAAATTCAATACTAACGTTAAAATAGATTCTTTAAAAAATATAAAACTCAATTCAAACACCAAATGTGTAATTTGGGCTAAACCATTTGTTATCAAACAATCAAACTAATAAAATCCTGAAATTTAAACTTTATTTGATTTTAGATACCTATCTTCTGTTAATAATAGGCGACCCAAGTTCATCAGTTTGTATATAGAGAGGTTTCCTTGATTCATCACAAGCAGTAGATAATCCTAAACTACAAGCTTTCTTATAAAACTCTTTCGCTCTCGTGCTATTATTTTCATAATTATCAAACCAATAGGCAACATAACGACACGATAATGCTTCATTGAGTACACATGAACGTTTAAAATAATCAATAGTCTGTGGAGACTGCATAGGCAAACGAACAAATGGGGCTAATACAAAACCCAAATCCAATCCCTTATCTATAAAATACTCAACATCAGCATAGTGATCAATAGTTCTTAGAATCCTTGCATGAAAAAAACAAGATGCCGCATCATCTTGTTGACATTCTTTCTTTGTCATGCTAATGGCTTTGTCGGCTATTTGTTCATCATTATGTCCCTTTAGATTAGGCATCACTATGTTTTTAACAAACTCATCATCATCATCTAAGGTTTCAAATGCAAAAAAAAGATTCACACAACCCAAGCTAATATTATGCTTACACGCCTCAATACTTTGTCTTATACTTTTTGCAAGTTGATTCCCAAATGCTACACTATCATAAGCAGTAAGCGATCTCTCTTCCCCAATATAATATGCATTAAGACATGCTATAACAGAACCTTGTCTGCATTCTTGATAGTATAATCCATAAGCCTTATCATAATCTCCATCGGCTACAGCAAGATTGGCATAATAACTTGGTGTTTTGCCATGCTTTTTATTCATATCATCATGCAATGCTACAATACCACTTGTGTCTTCAGTCTTTTTTGGGGATTGCACACATGCAACAAACAGCAAACTAATAAAGCTATATAAAAAAATTATGGTAACAAATTTTAAATTACAAAAAAAGTCTTTCATATAATCCTCACCAAGTTTATTAAGTTGAAAGTGAAACAAGTATAGCTTAAACTTTATCAGTTTTTACTTTTTACTGATTTTTTTGTGTCTCTCTCACAATCTTCTTGCATGACAATATTGCTTTGTGAAACATTGTGTTTTAATGAAGAAAGAATAGATTTATTGGACTGGGACTGACAAGAAGAGTCGGTAATAATCAATGAATCCCCTTGTATTTTTACTTTTGGTTTTATATTATTCGTAGTATATACGTTTTCTTGATTTTGAGACAAAACAATATTTTGTTGAGTATACAAGGCATTATTTTTGAAAGAGGCTATACCGAACACCAATAATTCATCGCTAAAATCTTGTTTGACACTATTTCCACAAACAAGCAAAAAACCACAAAAATCCTTTGATGAACTAGCATAACTCACAACTATCAACATGGTGTAAAGACAAATGACCCGCAACAATTTTACTTTCATATAAACTCCATGCATCAATTTGAAATATTATATCATAATAATATAAATCATAACAATCCTGCCTTCATTATTCATTACTATATCTATAATCTTATTTTTAAACATTAAAACAATATAAAACCTAATAATATGTCCTAATCGAAACCATTATCATGTAATGTAAGGGCATTATTGCATAAAGTCCCCCATGAAGTAGCATTGCCTAAGGCGACACATTGATTTAATGCTTCTCTGCTCACTTCCATATTTTTTAAAGTATAATTAATATTAGCAATCTTATAGAATCTTTGTTGCTTATCGTCAAGGCTCAAATCGAACTTTTTCACAGTATCAAGTTCACGTAATGCTTCTTGGTATTTATTTTCGTCAACAAGTAAATTAATATAAATAAAATTAACATAGGGACTGTAACTATAATCTTTTACTGCATCTTGCAATGACAAGATAATGCTTGCTTCAGATTTTAATGCAAGATAATCTTTTTTATGCTGGGCTTCATTTAACAATGTAAAATGCACTCCAAGCATACGTTTATCATTGGGAAACCATTTCTCCATTTCTGCACCAAGCCTCAAAGCTTCATGCCTTGTGCCTTCATCATTATAAAGAGCATTAAACATCTTAAATGCTATATCATAATATTGTGTATTACCCGTTGCAAACGCCAAATCCATCACATCTCGACCAGCTCTGATGGCAGCCTTATTCTCCCCTAAAGCAAAAAGTGTATTAGATTGCAAATAAAGCCAACGTAATTGATTGCTCCCATCTTTTATATGTTTGCTTAAATGTGAAAATAATTCATTTGCTTTTTGATATGATGCTTGAGCATAGAGACATTCAAATGCTTCTAAGCTTTCAGATACTGTTAAATTCACTTTACTAGCTCTACTTAATATACCAGCTACACCATCACATTTTTTTTCTACCAGATAATTTGCCACCTCTCTATCGATTGCAGTTTGCACAATTGGTGAATTAGAGGGTAAGAAAGATTGCATCTTTATGATTTCATCATACTCTTGATTATCTAAATATAGTTGTGCCTTTAATTGAAAGGCTTTTTTTGCAGTCTCAGTATTGGGATAATTAGCAATGATAGTATCATATCGTGTCATTTTGGTCTTATAATCACCACTTACTTCAAATAGCGATAAATTATCTCTTTCTCTTATTTTGTCAGCTAATTTATTACTGGGGTGATAATGCAGAAACTCCAAGTTCAATTTATGAGCAGCATCAAAATCACCAATTTTTGTATAAAAATCTGATGCTTTATTGAGAAGTGTCGCATGCATATCTCCACTTACATCAACATATCCACTTAAATAAGTAGCAATGTCAGCAGCCATTTTATATTGTTCCTTTTCTTCTAATTCATCAAGAATCTCCATACTAACATCTTTATCAATTAAAAAATAAGCTGGAAAAACACTATAAACTTTTGTAAAAAGGTCATTGGCGTATGTAAAATCATCATTTTTCAAACTAAATCTAGCCCATGATATTGCCACCTGACTTGCCACATCAATATCTTGTGCTTCTTTATATGCTTCGCGATAAATAAGTGGGACACGCTTTAAATCATTTTGTGATTTTAATGTATTGGCAAATTGCATTTTAGCTAGAGGTGAGTAACGTGTTTGTGGGTATTCTTCTATGATTCTATTCAAATAATAATGTCCATCTTTCATCTTATTTTGCATAATAAAAGTTTTTGCCACAATATACATTACTTCCGGTATTTTATCGTCACTAGCATATGCCTTAATCCACTGTGTACCTGCTTCTAAAAGATAATTTTGTGACTCTTGATCTTTAAAATTATTCAATGCGATAATTGCATAATAAATTATATCTTTTACAAAAAGACTATCGGGATAGGCTTTAAGTGCTTTAGAAATTTTATCCAAGGCATCAGCATATTTATGTCCATGCATGAGAGAGCGAATCTCTAAAAAAGAATCTAAATCTTTACCTGCGATATAACTAAGGGGTTTACGATTAATGTCAAGCTCACTAATCATTGGAGTTGAAGTCTTCGGAATAGAGACAGGGAAATTAATAGAATCACGTTGCTCAAGATTATCCTCTGGCTTTAAAAATGGTATTTTTTTATAGTATGCAACTATTTGATAACTCTTTGAAAGTGATTTTCGCGTTACAGGGATAGGTTTTTCTGTTTTTAAATCACTAAAAACAGAAAATAATTGTAATTTCGCACCATTTATGGGAAAAATCTGCAAAACCATATATTTTTTTGTAGTATCTTTTGGGTCATTTTCCATTTGATAACTAAAGGCAATCATAGAGCTTTTAGTTGGGTTGAAACCACTCTGCGGAATACCGTCTATTCTGCACACAATCTTCTCCACATCGCCATTTACTTTAAAATTCGATTCACAATTAAAAGGATAGTTATTTCTAAGATTCAATACCGCAAAAGAATCATTGTTCTCTTTTCCATAATTAAGCTTCATATCCAAACCATATATCATATTAGTTACAAAATAAAAAAATAAAAAAATATATATCATTCTGATGCAATATATTTTTTGCAATGAAAATCCTTTGATATATCGTAATTAATTGTTAAATATGACGTATGCTTATAAGTGTTTGTCATTATTTGTAATAAATTTTATTTTTCTTAGTGTGCTATAATAGCATGTTTTGTAAAGGTTTGTAGCATTTATTTTTATTATTTTAGGGGTTTTATTATGAAATTTAGCGGAAAAAATGTTCTTATTACCGGTTCAAGCAAAGGTATTGGTGCTGAAATTGCACGCATTTTGGCAAACTTTGGCGTAAAGGTTTGGATTAATTATAGAAGCAATCCACAGCCTGCTAATGATCTAAAAGATTATATAGAATCAAAAGGTGGTCAAGCTGCAATTGTAGCTTTTGATGCAACTAATGAAGAAGCATACAAAAATGCTATTGAACTTATAAAAGATAGTGACGGAGAGTTGTCGTATCTTGTTAATAATGCCGGAATCACAAATGATAAACTTGCATTACGTATGAGCAATGAAGACTTTATGGATGTTATTGAGGCGAATCTTAAATCATGTTTTATTGGCTGTCGTGAGGCATTAAAAATTATGAGCAAACAAAGATACGGTAGCGTAGTTAATATCGCATCAATCGTCGGAGAAAAAGGCAATATTGGACAAACAAACTATTCGGCAAGCAAAGGCGGCATGATTGCTATGACTAAGAGTTTTGCTTTGGAGTCTGGATCTAGAGGAATAAGATTCAACGTAGTCACCCCGGGATTTATTGAAACCGATATGACAGCAAATCTTAAAGAAGAAATAAAAGAGGAATATATTAAAAATATTCCTCTTGCAAGATTAGGAAAACCTGTAGAAATTGCTAATACGGTAGCATTTTTACTTAGTGACTATTCTAGCTACATTACAGGTGAAGTTGTACGTGTTAATGGTGGCTTATATATGTAATATCAAATATCTACAAAACCAATATTTTGTAGATTAAAATGTACAGTAAATGTGCTAAACAAACCAAAATCAACGTATTAATAAACCTTTCTTAAGTAGTTTTTTCTCTATTTGCTGGTGTATAGCAGTTAGTATTTTGTATTTATATTTCATTTTATTATCAAAAAAACTTGCTAGGGCATTTTCTAATTGTTCTTTATATGGTTGATAAGTGATAGCCAATTCTTGTAAATATTGCATACATTCAGAAAATGTTTCAGAATCTTTGGTTAATAAACTATCTATATTATTAGGGGTAATCACACTTTTGTACGTCTTATAAGAAAAAAGTAATAGCTCAAAATACATCTTATCATAATATAACCACATATCCCTATAAAATACACTTCCCATAACTAAATGTTGTATATCAGACATAGATGTCCAAATGCCAGTTTCATGTATGCGATATACGCTATCGATTTCTGCACAA
>CASFZH010000080.1 GCA_949299115.1 uncultured Helicobacter sp.
AATAGCAATATCGATACTATCGTAATTTCTTGGGATATAAAATTTCCTTTGCAAAACAGATTAGAGCAATTACAAAATAGTCATTGTATTTATCAACAATAAATTGTAATGTTTTATTGTTTTCTTTAATATTGTTATTTTGTTGATTTCTATCTCTTGGCAATCTGTTTCAAAAAATAGGAGTTTATTTTTTGCCTTGCGATGATGTATCGATAGAATCTTTTAGAATCTCCATTATTAGATTCCGCATTATTTTGTGAATCTCAAGTGTTTTTAGATTCTAAAACTGCTTTAGATTCTCTATTCTCTTTATTCTTAGAATTTTATTCTCACAAACTTTTGTTTCACATTATTGTGTATCTTTTCACAAAAAATGAGTACTCCTCTCTTTGCTCTCCTCACTATTTCTTTGTATAGTCAAAAATGCTTTTAGCTATACAAAAAGAAGAGATAGGTTGTACTGTCGTCCTTTGATTACTTAAATCTGGCAACTCTTGCTAAGATTTTGTATCATTGTAGATTCTAAAATAGACTTAGATTGTGAATCATGGCAATCTAAGATTTGGGAATCCCTTGCATTTTAGAATCTACATTCTTGCCACTTAAATTTTCTTTGCTAGATTACTTCAGCTTAAAAGTTTCGTAGTGATGACAGGACATGGGTTTTAATTATGTGCTTGAAAATCATGGCATTTCGTTGATTCCGATAACATAGAATCTTGGAACTATTTTATTTATAGATTCTGAATTTCTTTGAGATTCTATATCATTTCTGGATTTTGACACGATGTCTTGAGATTCTCAAGTAACCCCGTTTTATTTTTTCTTTAGAGGATAGATAAAAACACAGGGAAAATCAATCACTGTAATGCAAGGCTCATAGAGCGATACACAAGGCAGATTCTAAACGAGCTAAAGGCTAAGAATCGAGGCTATTCTATCGGAATCATCACGCCCTACAAAGACCAAAAAGAACTTCTAGATTCTAAACTTAGTAGTCATAAAAAAGAGTTTAAAGACTTTTATAAAAAATTGGCAGAGGGAATGGGCAAGAATAATAATAACATAAAGGATACTCATGACATAAAGGATTATGCCCTTGATATTGGTACAGTCGATAGCTTTCAAGGTAGTGGTATGGTGGTAGAATATTGTTATTCTGTGTTGTATACATCGGATAATACACTTCTTTAGTATCATACCAAATGTAGTCGCCATCGCTATCCTCATTACCAATCTTTATAATAGAATCTAAAAAGCTTTCTTTGCTATCTTGACTTCTGTGTTGTGTCCTTTTGCTATCCATATAATAGTCCGCATATTTATGGGTCAAAAACCCCATATCCACATTTTGTAATCCAATATGATTGTGTGCGTTTGCTCTAAAGCAAAAATAATAACAATGTTAAAGGCAGGCTCATACTACTATCTATACCGTTTTTATCATTCCTCTTTATTAGAATCTTGAGATTTTTCATAGCAATGTGTAGTGGGATTGCATTTTTTGTATTGTTTACTTTGCGGATTAAATCCATCGAGATTTTTTGCGAGCATCTCATCATACACGCCTAGCTTGTAGTCTAGTGTATCTAATATAGATTGGAGCTCTGCGATATTATCAGCGACGATTTCTCTTTGTCTAGCGATGATATCACGCCTCTCTTGTGCCGTAGAATCTCCCTTATTGGCAAGAGTAATATAATATCGTATAGTTGGGATATCCATTTGGGATTTGCGAAACCAATTTATCCAACGCACCCATTCCACATCACGTTCGCTAAAATACTTGACTTGATTATCATCTTTCTCCACAAATGGAAACAAGCCCTTTTTTGCCCAAAATCGTAGTGTGTGTGAGGATACGCCTGTCTTTTTTTCGACCTCTATAATTGTGTATGCCATAATCTGTCCTTGTTTTAGAATCTAAATATTGTAAAATTATAAAAGATGAGAGCTACTCTAAGTCAAGAGTAAAAGAATATTTATGTGGAATTATTGTATTATTTTTCTAACATAAATTAGTAAGCAAGACCAAGGTTATAACATAAACGCACTATAAAATAATAGTATGATACAAGAAACCAAGAAAATAATAGAGTAAACGGTTAGTGATATTAAGGAGATTAGCAAAGGTAAGCTACACTTTGCAAAATAAAATAGTGTAAAATTAGCAAAGCTAGTAATGAAAGAGAAAAGAAAAGTTTAGATTTTGTTATAGATTCTAAATTTTAGAGTTTTGGCTAATGCCTTAACGTGATGAGATTCTATAATTTTCACTAATTCTCTATGAGACTTTAGAATCTAAATAATACAGAATCTAAAAAAGTCCTTACAGAGATTCGAAGAATCTCAAAAAGATATGACATCAAAGCCCCAACACAATAAAAATAGATTCTAAGATAAGAGTATTTTCAAAAGTAGATTCCAAGAATAGATAATTAGAATAGGTAATGAAAAAATTTTAGATAGTATTGTTTGCATCCTAGTCATCAAATCTATGGATTCGATATTATCAAGAGATATTATCAAGAATAGTTAGACGTTCTACAACATCTTTGTTTAGATTCTAAGCTATA
The DNA here is from genome assembly GCA_949299115.1 of uncultured Helicobacter sp. GTDB lineage: Bacteria > Campylobacterota > Campylobacteria > Campylobacterales > Helicobacteraceae > Helicobacter_A. The sequence goes on from CASFZH010000080.1 coordinate 2,577, forward strand.
ATACAAATGCAAATAATCTTAACAAAAGTAAAATAAATGAAATGTATTGATTGTGTCATTATCCCAGCAAGAGGTGGTAGCAAAAGGATTAAACGTAAAAATCTTTATCCATTCTTAGGAATCCCTATGCTAGAACGTAGCATCACATTAGCAAGAGAAATTAGCAATACGGTGCTTGTGAGTAGCGATGATAATGAAATTTTAGAATATGCACGCAATATGGGAGCATACATCATAAAAAGACATGCAACACTAGCCGATGATAACACTCCAACTCTTCCTGTCATTATCGATGCTCTATTGCATCATTTAGACACTACCTCATTACATACTCTAATATCACAGCAAGATTCTCTTCTGCCTCACTCTAAACATTCACAATATGATATTATGAAAAATGCACAACGAATATATCAAGAAAGATGCTATCACAATGATTCGCCTCCATTTTTTATAGACTACAATACGATGGTGTTATGCTTATATCCCACCGCTATGTTTGCTACTGCAGATTCTATACGACTTGCTAAAAAGAAGCTATTGGCTAACAACAATATAGCCTATGTTGTTTCCATATTGCAACAAGCAAAGGCATTGAGGAGTTTTACACTCCAAAATGATTATATCAATTTCTTATTTACAGATTTTCTATCCACACGAACGCAGGATTTGCCAAAAACATTTATTGATGCTGGACAATTTTATCTTGGTTTTGCTAGAAGCTTTTTACACAATATACCAATATTAGGGACACAAAGCGTGGGAATCGAATTGCAATATGCATGGGACATAGATACATTATATGATTTAGCCATAGCAGAATATTTATTCAATCATATAAGGAAACAACAATGAAAATCCACATTCTCACAGAAAGTATCAAGGGATTGGGTTTAGGGCATATTGTGAGAAGCTTTAACCTTGCATTAGTATTTATAAAAATGGGGTATGAAGTTAATTTTTTCATACGAGGCAACGGAGAATTTGAAGATTTTCTTAAAAAACAATATGATGAATACAGCTGCCTTAATACGCTACATTGCCTTTCATTACAATGGGAAAAAATCACAAATAAAGCATTGCTGCAATGTGATATTTGCATCATTGATTCTTACCATATTACAGACTTTAACCCTTTTTTAGAATCTAGCAAAATCCTTGTATTATTTGATGATGATGGTAGACATTTATCTCTTTTGCAAGATACTATAACAGAATGGCAAGAATACCTTGCGTCGCGACACAGCATGAATGCAGCACCATTTTTGCAACAATCAGCAGAATCTTTGGACACAGATTCTCCAAGTTTATGCTCCTACGACAATCATAAAAAAATAGCTCAACTTTTTTTACTCAATCCAAATGGTTTTTACCTATCACACAATATACTGCCACATATGAGAAAACATATATTCTCTGGTTTAGAGTATGCATTGCTTAATCCATGTTTTCAAGATTCTACACTTATGCAACACGCAAAAACTTATGAATTTTTTGTATGTTTAGGTGGAGAAGATTTATCTGATAAAAGTTCAGAAATACTCAAACAACTTCAAGCTATTGCAACAAGCATCACTATTGTTGTTGGAGCTAATTATAAAGGAGCATTATTGCGATCACCATACTTATGCAATAATCTCTATGCTACACAGAAAATAAGAGTATTTCATAATATATCACAATCTTCTCTAGCTTATCTTGTTGCAACTTCACAATGTTGCATTGTTTCTGGTGGTGGCATTGTCTTTGAGGCATTGAGGCTTTGTCGCTATGTCTTTGCTATCAATCTTGCTGATAATCAAAATGAGCAAATCATGGTGTTAGCAAAACAAGGCTTACTAACAGAAATCACTTTGCCCCTACAATCCCACATATTGAATCACAATAATCATACAAATAACGGTATATCTCGTGAATTTATTGGTAAGTCTGTAGAAGAGCTAGCCTCAAATCTCATTATGTATGCTATTAATTATATCTTGCATTCCAAACAATATAAAGAAGCTAAAAATTTCACATTTAATACATTATCTGCTATCAATTTTTGCAATCTCACTGCCGATGAAGCTATGAGGGTATTATCATATCGAAATCACCCCTTTGTACGTGAAAACATGTATGGTAGCGATATTATTAGCATCAATGCTCATTTGAAATTCTTAGAATCCTTACGTGAAGATGAAACTATCCAGTATTTTCTTATACAACAAAGTAGTGATACAGATAAGCCGTATGATATAGGCGTTATTAGCCTTACACGAATCAATATGAAACACCGCCATGCCTATTTAGGTATTTATAAAAATCCCTTTATACATCATGATTCCAATCATGAAAATTATCAAGACATCAAGCAAGCAAATACTAATCTTTCGACAAGTCATAATGATACGCTATCATATAAACAGCCTCCACATCGCCATTATGGTCCTTTGCTTATGCAAGTGATTAGATACATCGCCTTTACGCAATACAATCTCAATATGTTATATCTTGAAGTTAAGGCAAATAATGCAAGAGCAATAAAACTTTATGAAAACGAAGGGTTTATATATATGGGGACACTATCACAAGGCTTTCGCACACAGCAAAATAATAATGAAACATATTGCGATGTTCATATCTATGGAATCAAAAATCCTTTTTTAGAATAAAAGTCTTTATTACGTTTAGCACAATGTAATGAGTAATATAAAGTGTCGCCTGTTCACTTAGTGCTTAGAATCCACAAAGTCTATGCAGTCTATTCACAGCCCAATTCTAAGAATAATTCTATAATCTTAGAATCTTACTTTGCCATGTAAGCGATGAGCGATAGCCAATTATAGAGAAAATAAAGCAGTTAAAACACAACATTCCAATCTACATCTATAATATATACAATAGAGGTTGTATTGTGATAGAGCATGTGTCATATTGTTTTACTTATAGTCTTTATAAATCATTGTATATATAGAGATTATTGCTACATAATTCTATATCAATATGCACTATATAATATGCCATTTGT
>CASFZH010000081.1 GCA_949299115.1 uncultured Helicobacter sp.
CAATATTGGTGGAGACTTCAGACCATGAGTTACTTTTCCATACTGTGAAATTATTGATATGAAAATCACTTGCTTTTAATGTGCCTGTGCGTATTTCAAAATCTTGAATAAATGTTGTGCCAGTTACACCTGTTAAATCAAGAGTGGAGTTAGACCCAGCAGTAGGCAAACCTATAGCCTGTATAAAACCACCATAGAAGTTTTTGCCGCTTGCTATGACAGAATTCCCAGCACGAATACCTTGCTCACTATCATTACCACCTCGTATATTTTGGACAATGATACTACCATTAGTGGCTTGCAATCGGACAATGCCACCACAAGAATCCGTTATGCAAATATCTTCTACAAAATTCACATTTTTTACATTTATGTCTCCATCAGCATAGATATTCATAAAGTTTTGTGTTCTGCCGCTTGCAGTATCTATCGTAATGTCATTGCCATAAATATTGAGGTATCCTTGACTTACCCCAGTTACATTATCTGCATTGAATCCAACTGTACCAATTTCAATATCTTTTTTCATACTGTTATTCTCAGCAGTGATATTAAATGTGCTGGAATTAAGCCCGGCAGTTTGAGAATTGAAAGTAATAGAATCTACCTTAAGCTTTTGGTTTACATTAAGAGTGGCGGTAAAACCCTGCCCCACATTACTTTGAGGATTGCTGAGACTTCCTATGGTAATTACATCGGCAGTAGAGTTAATAGTGAACTTTCGAGGAACGTTATTGCCAAAACCAAGCGTTGTATCAGCTGAAAGCTGTAAGTCTTTTATATTGATATTAGCAGCATTCAAGGTATTATCGCTTGCCTTTATCACAACCTTATCAGCATTAAAATCTCCGCCAGAAATAAGCTTACCATTTATGATATCTCCACCAAAACGTAATGTATCGCTGAAAATATTAAAATCCGTTACATTAATAGCCCCTGTAGTTAAGCTACTATAATTAGCATTTGATAAATCAAGAGTACCACCAGTGGCATTAATGTCTCCAAAAGCTAATGTCGATTTTTTGGCAGTAACCGTTATCCTACCTCCGCTCATCTTAATCGCTGTGTTAGTTATTGTTAGATTCTCTGTGGTACCTGTACCGATATTAATCCCATAGCCAGAATTACTACTATTAATATTTTCGATTTCAAGAGTACTATTTTTTACCTCAATAGTTTTACCCTTTAAGTTAGTCGCTGGATTTTGAGTCCCAGCTCTATATATCCATATATGTGCTCCATCTACTGTTAATTTGCCGCTTGATTCAAAATCCAATGTCGCACCACCACCTGTCCTCCATGCATTTCCAGAGCCAATGGTCCCTGTTAAATATATCTCACCAGCCTTAAAATACGCATTAATATAGCCAACATCGCCCAAGCGTCCAAACCAATGTGTACTACTAGAATTAGCTGTTTTAGAATCATTTCCTATAATTAATGTATTGCTACCGTAATGCTGCGTAAAAGATTGACCCCATGCCCAACTAGTCCATGTAGTACCCATATCCTTACTATAATAGGTAGTATCCCCACAAGTGGATGCAGAATTATTAGTATTACACCAATTATTCTGTAGATTATAGATGTAGTCTTTAATATTTTTTGCTCCAAAAGCCACATTAATATTTAGCAAAATCCCCGATAGAGTTATTGCCACTGTAGTTACTTTGTGCTTGGTTTTTCTAAACATGATACCCTCCATAATGTAATATACTAAAATAAACTCTAAAATGATGTGAAATAGAGAAAAAACTCACTGCTATGGTGTTAAAACAGAAGTAAAACTCATACCAAATATGTCTTTCCTAATAGATAGATTACTTTGTTGTGTGTCCCCACATGTTTTAAGTAATAGCGGTTTAAGAGATTGTTGATTCTTGCTATCTCATTGAGATTTCAACTCCACTTCATTCTAGCTTTCATAAATTATAATAAAATCTTAAACAATACATTCAGTATAATCGTACAATATTGTTTCAATACAAATATAACATAATTGAGTATATAGAGTAGAATGTTTTTTTTTTTTTTGATATTATTGAGATATTATTACCAATAGTTACACTTTATCCCAATAACATTTGTATGTCGTGCTGTATTCCAAGATAGATATATGGATTCTATTTTCTAAGCCCTTTAATATCTATAATCATTATATTGAGTCAATGCCTTGCCAACTTTAAAATATATTTTAAGTTAGAGTTGGCAAAATTTTCAAAAAACATATCGTAAAAAACCTAATTATCTTCCTCTGTGTATCGTGATAGGAATTTTTATCTATGCTGTATTTGATCTTGAAGCTAAATAATATACGCATACAAGAGAATGCAAATGAAGTCATATCAAGAGTTGTCAAAGAATAATAAACTTTTCTCTGCAAAAAGTTATCCACCTATCAACTCATTGGCAATAGTGAATCTGTCATTGCGTATAAGCAAAGCAAAGCATACATTGCTTATACGATGTATGCACACCTATAAATCCAATAATACTCAAGCAAACAATACTAGAGATAAAGAAATTTAATGATGACTATCCTATAATGCAAGATTTAGTATCTAGTGGAGTATTGAGTGATAAAGGCTTCCCTCTTATATGCACACCTAAAGAAAATACTTTTAAAGGTAAGTAAATGATTGCATTGTATATATTTGTCGTTGTGCCTTTATGGGTATTTATACGCCTATTTCTTGTATGCGGCATTCTTGTTTTTATCATCAATCTTATACGCAAGATTATGGATAAAACAAAGATTTCTTATCTCCTCTTTGCTTTTTTGCCTGCATTCTTTGGTAGCATAGCTTTTATGGTATTATGGCTTAGTGAAACTGCTATGAGTTTTGCGATATTTGACCCAAAATATTATAAATTTCAGAATCTATACCAAGAATCTGGTGTGTATGTCTATGACAAAACTTTGTATCAGCAGATAACACGACAAGAAAATCTTTATGATGAACTATTAGAAAACTTTGATAATGACGATACATTGCAACAAGAATTTGAGAGTAACAAAGCAAAATATCTTGAAAAATTTAAAAATAACTTTTCTGAAGAAGGTCGATTACGCCACGCAAAAAAATCATTTTTATATACTAAGGCTAATGAGATGATACCGCTGCAGTTACATAATGGCGAAAAATGGCGTAATTCCATATATAATGATGGCGACACCAAAAAAACTGCAATCATAGAGGATACGCTCTATGAGAGCCAAAGGGTTATCTATGCGTATTGTATAGATAATCCGTTAGATTCCTGCCCCACAGATAAAAAGCATATTATTGCTGTGAGAAAAAGCTATATCTACTATCACCCACAATTTCAGCTAGAAATGAAAGACTTTGACCCAAAGCTTACGACAAGAGGCACTATGCGTTGTTTTAATGATAACAATATCATATATGTAAGGAGTGAAAAATGAAAAATATTCAAGCACATAATAAGGACATACTATGCAAGGTTTGAAGAAATTTTATAAATATTATGGCACTATCATAGGGCTATTAAGTCTGTGGTTTCTCTTTAGAGATTTAGGGTCTATTATACCATTTTTATTTTTACTGACACTACCCATTCTCATCTATGGCACATTTGTGTATTTCCCAAGCAGATTCTATGCTAGATTTGCTAGACACAATACACAATCACAGCAAGACAAACAAGAATCAGAGGATACAAGCACTTTTAGGATTCTCTATGTTGTAGCATTGGTTGGATTTATTCTTGTTATGTTGATAAAATAATAAGGAGTAAAATGACTTCACAAGAACTAGAAAAAATCAAAGATTTAAGAGATTATGCTGAATTAGCTTGGGCAAGTTATAGCACAGGCTTACGAAGTGGTATGTTTGGAGCAGATTCTAAAGGAGATAGAGGCGAAATAACCGATAAAGAGTATGAAAAACTGCCAACTTATTTTCAGGCTTAAATTAGGTTTAACACATACAAAATGCATGAAAACTTATGATTTTAAAAATAAAAATTTTGTTGCCTCATCTTTTGGATAAGGTAAAAGTGAATGCATGGATTCTCCAATTTTTATATCATAGCTGGTATGTAATTGTGTTTTTGCATATCCCAATACAATCCTTGCTGCTAGTATCTTATCCTCATTACTTGCATTTTTATCAATCAATGCGATAGGTCCGATAACATTGTGTGGTTCGATTTTTTCCATAAAATTATGGGTAATATTGAGTTTTTTAGCCTCCTCTTCATTACGAGAGATAATACATCTTGCCCCATTTTCCAAAATCATATAACGTCCGTTTTTAAAAAGCTCCACATCTTCAAATACGACTTGTCTATGAGCCACCATATCTTTAATCTTGAGTGATACAGAAGTGTCCGTAAGCAAACATCCACCACCGGGCTTTTCGTGATATTTCCATTGATATTTTTTTAATAAATCAAGTTGTGTTTGTCTGCCTCTGCCACTCACTGCTAAAAGTTTTTCTCTATCGACCCAACCCATTTTCTCTGGGAATGTAGGTGGCATGAGTTTTGCACTCATTGGGCGAAGTATTAACTCATCTAGGGTTTGTGGTTTGTTAGGATTGCTCCCATCGCGACTAAGAATAGAATCATACAATGGATTCTCCCCGATTTTGCGTACCAACTTTTTAACTTGGTCCATTGCCTCTTTTCTCTGACTCTTTGGTCTTTGCCCCAAAACTTCTCCGCTTATAGCAAAGTCTGCTCCAAGCTCTACCATTTTTGCAAAAGCATGAGCAAACATATTGGCATGACAATCAATGCAAGGATTAAAGAATCTCCCATATCCATATTGTGGCTTAAAGAGGATATTATCAAAGAATTGCTTGGCAATGTTGATTTGTATAAGTTCTGCACCTACTTGCTTTGCTGCATTATAGAAATATTCACTTTTATCCTTATTGCTACCAAAGCCAATATTAAAATTAAGGGCATAAACCTTGATTCCTTGTTCACTTAAAAGCTGCATAGAAATCATAGAATCTAGCCCACCACTAAAAAGGGCTACAGCACTTATTTGTCTTTTTTGAATATTGTAAGATTGTTTTTCTAATATATTTTCCATAGTTTCTCCAAAAATAAATTTTCAATAAAGCAAAGCATTATACAGTAACTTTATGATTCTAAAATAATACTAATGTGATATTTGATGTGTGCTTATTATTTGGACTTAGCTAATCTTATGTAAAAAAGATATATTGTTATCACGATATATTGGGGCATACTATTGCGACCATTACCATAATGAGGAAATCATATTGATTGTGTACATAGGTACATATAATAAAATAAAAGGTTTTTTACCGTTATATAATTTCAAATATTAGAATTTAATATAGTTTATTATTACATAATATTTAATTTTATTTTTGATTCTATAGATTATGACATAAAAATGACATAATGCAAATTTCTTTGTAAGGTTCTTGTAAGTTTGACTTTTGTATAATCCAACATACTTCACGATTGCCTCACGATTGAAGTGAAGTATGCTAATATTTTAACATAAGGAGATGATTATGAAAGTTTATAAGATGTTTATGACTGTGTGTATGGTTATTAAACTAA
>CASFZH010000082.1 GCA_949299115.1 uncultured Helicobacter sp.
GGATAAAAGCTATAATTGAGAATCTATGATTCCATAAGAATAGCCAACATTTAAGATATTTTAGGTTTAAACATCAATATGACTAGATTTGAGATTCTAAAGGTCAGTAAGAGTTTACAGATAGGAACCCAAAGATAGAATCTAAAAACTCTAAGTTTTACAGCAGATTCTAAGAATCTAGTCATGTTGAGATAATTCAGAATCTAAACTAATAGGAATCTTAGAATCTGTATTTTGCTAAGCCAAATGGAGAATTTATAGACCTTTTTACAATGTTTCATCAAATCACCATGGCAGATTTGAAACCTTAAAATTTGTTGTATGACTATTTTGATTATCATAGATTCTAATTTGATTAAAATCTACAAATTTTATATATTATTTTATAACAAATCATGTTATACATGAAGGTTGCAAAGAGTATATTTATGGGGTAATAATGCAGCAACATATTGTTTTAGTAAATCCAGAGATTCCACAAAATACAGGTAATATAGGAAGACTATGTGTCGCCATTGATGCGATACTGCATCTTATCTATCCCTTAGGATTTGAGATCCATGCAAAACATGTGAGACGTGCTGGACTTGATTATTGGGATAGATTGCATCTTCAAGAACACAAAAATATCGAATCTTTTTTTACTTTTTTACACGACTTACATCATATACAACATGACATACATCACTATGCTTTAAGCTCAAAGGCTACAACAAGCTATTTTACTATGCAGCTTATACAGCAAGATTCTAAAGCGTGTTTTTTATATTTTGGTAGTGAGACAAAAGGGTTGAGCCAAGAATTTCATACGTATTTTGCCGAATTATGTGGTGCATATATTCGCATTCCTATGGCACAAAATTGTCGCTGTCTGAATCTCTCAAATAGTGTGGCAATCGTAGCATATGAGATTCTACGCGAAATTGAATCATTGAATCAAACTGAAAAATTAGGAAAAATATGAAACAAAATGCAAGACAACAAACAAATTTTATTTTACAAGTAAGTGAGCTTACCATACAGATTAAATCCCTACTTGAAAGAGATTTTGATTATGTATATGTTGAAGGTGAAATTAGCGGTCTAACTTATCATAATAGCGGACATGTATATTTTAATCTCAAAGATGATAAATCGGTGATTCACTGTGCCCTATTTAGCTGGAATATAAAAAGAAATCCCATACTACTTCACAATGGTGATAAAATAATCGCAGAGGGGAAAATTAGTCTATATGAAGCAAGAGGCACATATAGTCTCATCATTAACAAATGTGCGTATAGTGGTATAGGCGACTTGAAGACACAATTTGAAAGATTAAAAAAGGAATTAGAATCTAAAAATTATTTTAGCAAGAACAAACCCTTACCCAAATACCCAAAGAAAATTATTATCCTTACAAGTCAAACAAGTGCAGCCTTACAAGATATGATAAAAGTAGCGAGCAATCGTTTTTGCCTGTGTGAATTTATTTTGATTGATACACTCACGCAAGGCAAGGAAGCTAAATATTCCATAGCGAAGAATCTACAATATGCTGATAGGCTTTGTGCAGATATTATAGTCTTAGCACGCGGAGGAGGAAGCATTGAAGATTTATGGAGCTTTAATGAAATTGAGGTTTTAGAAGCTATTTTTGCCTGTAATACACCGGTTGTATCGGCTATTGGACATGAGATTGATTATTTATTAAGTGATTATGTGGCTGACAAAAGGGCACCAACGCCAAGTGCGGCTATGGAAATGATTCTATGTGATAAAGAAAGCTTGAGTATGCAGCTTGATGATATGCAATCACATCTTACTAATACAATATATGCCATCATACAACAGAAAAAAAAGATTGTAAGTATGTATCAAGAGAAATTAACCTTACTACATCCACACAAAAAAATTATGATTCTAAAACAACAAATAAACAGCAATTTGCTTTCATTATATAATGCCATAACTTCTCTCTTAGCTTACAAAAAACAAATTTTGAGGCAATATTATGAACATATTGAATTACTAAAGCCAACACGGAAAATCACACAGTCTCATCAAACTTTAGAATCCTTATATCATAATGCCACATTTCATTTTCAAATATTTTTGCGAGAGAAACGTAAAATTCTAGAATCTGCAAATACAGCCGTTGTATCACAATACAACATGATATTAAGAAAAAAACGTAGTATGCTACCAGATACCTTACATAAATCAATGTTGTATTTTTTACAACAAAAAAAAATTATGCTCCACAATCTCACTCAAATTTTGGAAAATAGTAATCCGCAAAGACATATAAAACATGGTTATGTTCAGATTCTTAAAGATAATAAGGCTATACAAATTGCAGATTTAAAGAGCAAGGATACAGTAGAGCTCATCGATGCAAGTGGTAGCGTTATGGCTGACATTCTATGAATAGCATAGGAAACTACAAAATAAAACTATCGAACGTCAACATAGAATCTAGATTCTATAAATACGTCATATTGAGTGAACCGAAATATCTAAGATTCTAGATTCTATAAATACGTCATATTGAGGGCAACCCGAAATATCTAAAGTATAGATTCTACAATACAGAATCTAGATTCTCATACACATGTTAATCCGTCATGTTGAGGATAAGGTATCCGAAACATCTAAAATTCTAGAATCTAGAAAGATTCTAGAATTTTATTTTGCATAGTTATACTTAAGTAACTCAAATCAGCAAAGATTCGAAAATAATATAAAACCTCTTTTGTTTTTTTATCTTTTAATTTTAAACAAGATAGATAGCTTAAGTTAGGTAATGAAATTTCTCTTATGATATTAAATTTTATCCGCTTTGGGAGTGTTGAAATAAATTCTAGGCGGGTTTAATTAGTCTTGGTCTTTAAGGATAAAATACAACATATTATCCATAGATTCTATTTGTAATATATTCTGATTCCATATTTCTTTAAGACATCTTTATTCCTGTATTCCTGTGTTGGATTTTCATATTCGATACGAACATCATTAGGGTATTGTAATAAGTCCTGTTTTAAGATAAAACATTTAAACTCTTTACCTCGCTGATTTTCCATATCAAAAAAACTCAAAATTTTATTATCGCTAATCTGTCCTATATAGAGCTTAGATTCACCGTGTCCAATCCCTATCTTATTACTTCCTTTTATAAAGCTATTAGCTATACCAATGCATTCTATGGTATCGCAAATTTCATATTCTGTGTTATATATTTTCATTCTACTCCCCCAAACAATACATCTAATTTAATGCTTTTAAAATTTCACACAATACATTTACAACTATGCTATTCCACGCTTGTCTATATGTTTGAATGTCACTAACAACAATTTTAAAATCATCGCTAACCTCATAAGCCTCAAGCATTCTCTAGGCGTGAGCTTTCTTATTCTACCTTTATGCGTTATATAATTATCAACACCAGCCCTGTGCATTTTGTGCATTGTTTGTAGAAGTGGTCTAGCGATTTCCAAGTCAGTCTTTGTGCTTGTCTTAAGCCTTTTTGTATAGGGCTTGTTAAAAAAATATGAATAAAAAGACAGAGTTAATTTATAGCATTTAAAACGTTTGATTAGTAACAAATGCCATTTGTTTAGCATAAAATGTAAGGTAAATAAGATGTGTTTATTTATTAAATAATATATAATTAACTCAACTTAGAGTAATATTTTGGAGTTTTAATGCGAAATAATCAAAATATGGTTCAAATTAGCAATTCACACAGACTGATACAGTATATTGAAAATCTTAACGAGATATATAGCATAAAAAATAATCAATACTTATGTATTGATTATTTTAGTAAAATTATTCAAGAATTATTAATGGACTACAACCGTATTGTTAATACGAGACGAGATATTGTTATTAAAAAAGCAAAACAAAAAACTAAAAAAACCTGCACCCATTGATTTTTTTATAGAATTACTTTGCGACCCGTATTTTTTTAGAAATACTAAAAATTATGTAGATTGCAATGAATTAAAAATATAGCGTCATTGCACGATAAACCTCCAAACAACACAAAGAGCAATTTTTAGAAATGAGAAAGGAGGCTTGGGAAGCCGCTAAAAATATATTGCCATATCCTTTTTAGATAGAGAATTGAATAGTATTAAAGCAATCAATCCAAATGCTATTAAATTTACAATTCATGCAAAACCCAATGAGTTAAGATTATTGATAGTCCCCTAAATAGTTTTAATCTAACCGCTTAACATTGTGTAGGTGGTATTAACATAGAATCAAATAAGATAAAAATAAATTTTGATTATAGAATATGTAGAGAACATAGAAAAGAGAAAGCAGTTTGTATCTCAAAGTTAGAAGCTAATAAAGCTAATTTGGAGTTATATGATTGCTTAGTAAAATGAGCAATGAGTCTTAACCAATATACTTTGAAAGGAGAGCATTATGAATTTTAACCATAGAGAAATACTTAGTCAGTCAAATTTACAAAATACCCTAAAAAATACTTGGGATATTCACACATATCATAAAAAACTAGACATAATTAGCATTCATTGTGATGATGTTATAGAAATATGGAAAAACAATCTTATTTCTCAATGTGAAAAATTAGCAAAGAAAATACAGCTAGATTTTCAGGATTCCAAGTTCTTATATGATAATTTAGAAAATGCAATGAGTGTGTAAGCAGCTTATTTGACTGAAATTTTTAGAAATAAAAACATTTCTAAAAATTCTGCAAATCTTAATGTCAAAAAAATTCATCAATTATTTTTAAAACAAATTCAAAAAGGATATATTAAATTTGCCATTGCATGGGGTCATTGTAAACGAACTTGTGGGCTACTTAAGACAGAGACATATCATGCGGATTTTGCAGAGCTTTATTCTATTAGTATTTTATACTTAATTGCCAAAGTTGCCTATTTATTAACAAACTTGCCAGTAGAAATAAAAGTTGCTAGTGGTGGTTTGAGATTCAATGATTCACTTTTTGCAAATCTTGATGAAATCAAACAATATGATAAAGAGAGACAAGATATTACCAATATGCTATGTGATGAAAAATTAATATACATTTTTTTACAATAGAACTTGATAATTCCGATAAAGAGTTAATCCATGCAAATAGCATCAATATATCCTCACAGGCTACTACAAGCAAATTTGAAAATATATTATGCAATATTGATTGGAGAAATATTTTTCTTAACATAAGATCGGCACACAATATCAATATTCCAAGTGAAATCAGTCAATATAGGGATATTGATTCATTGATTGCTGCTTCAGTGGTTTGTCTTTTAAATAAAAAAGCTCAAAAAGATTTTATTACAGTCTTTAATAGCCCTTTGCTTACCATAACAATGAACATTATGAAAAGTATTACCACTCTTTCAACCAAAAAATACATTGCTACTCACCAAATCAATAAAGAGATTGTAAGCAGTGATTATGTATATCCACATTTAAAATCAAAGTCATTTCATGTTTAAAATCAAAGTGAAGTCATTTCTTATTCTATTTGGTAAAAGTAAGACTTTGATTTTAAACA
>CASFZH010000083.1 GCA_949299115.1 uncultured Helicobacter sp.
GGAGAAAGCAAAATGAAATAGTATAAAGAGATGAGATTATTATTGTAGATTCTAAGAATAAACCTATTTAAACGATGTTTAAATAGGGCTTTTAAGTCTAGTTCTGCCTTAAAAACAAAATATTTTAGCCTTTTTACAAAAAGGGATATGAATTTTTTATGTTTTATAAGGAGATTATATGGAAAACACAAGCAGTTTTTATACACCTACAAAGCTTAAAGCACCATTTGGCTGGGTAGGAGGTAAAAGTAAATTAGCAAAAGATATAGTAACCCTCATGCCACCACATAGGAGATATATAGAAGTTTTTGCTGGTGGATTATCTGTCCTCTATGCAAAGCCTAGCCTAAGAGATATACTAGAGCAAAGGAAACAAGAGAGACAAAAGAGGCTTGTAAATAAACAAAGCAATGTTACATATTCTTTTAATGATATAATATTAAGCATAAATGAGAGAATAGATAAATATTCTGAAATTATCAATGATATAAATGGGGATTTAATTAATCTGCATACTATTATTAAAACAAGACCACAAAGCCTTAGACAAGAGCTTTCTACCATGCTATATAGTAGAGAAATATTTGAGAATATAAAGAAAGGCAAAATACAAGCAAGAAATGCCATACAAAGAGCTGCATTTTATTATTATATGCTATCTTATAGTTTTTCTAGTAGAGGTGTAAGCTTTGCAATGGCAAAGAATAGACATGCTAAGAATCTTTATAAGGATTTTAGTGTATTCTCAAAGAGATTAAGAAATGTGTGTATTGAAAATATGGACTTTGGAAAACTTATACAAGAATATGACTATGAACATGCACTCTTTTATCTTGACCCACCTTATGTGGGGACAGAGAATTACTATAAAACTAAAGAAAAATTTGGAGTAAAAGAACATAAGAAGTTGGCAGATATTTTAAAGAATATTAAGGGTAAATTCATGTTAAGCTATAATGATTGTGAATTGATAAGAGAGCTATATAAAGACTGTAACATTCTGCAAACAAAAGAAGTAAGGTATTCTTTAAATGCCTTGCGTAATAAAAGAGTTAGAGAGATTTTAGTAATGAATTATTGATGCTGTATATCAAGTATATTTTTAGAATGCATGTTTGCAATTAATCATAAACCACAAAGCCATCTTTGTAGCACCTCTTGCATATTGCAAATCTTTTTTTTTCTCAAGTTTTACTCCATAGCTCATTAAAAGCAGCAATGCCTCTATATTAGCATGTATAATTGCTAAGTGTAGTGGTTTTGACCCTCTACATTCTTTATTTGGATTCATACCATTTTCTAAATACGCTAGGACAACATCATTTTTTCCATTTACAATGGCAGCAACAAATTGCGATGTTATACCTTGTTTAATGTGCGATTGAATTTTTTGTAATTCTATTTGAGACACCATTTTATATCCTTTTTATCAATATATTTTAGAGTATAACGTGCCTGTACTTAGTGTTTGCTGTGGTTTGAAAAATTCATAAAATCTTATATTTTATAATATAAGTAGATATGTGATAGCCTCTATATTACAATACCCTTATTTTTTATAAGGAATACAAATGATACAAACAAGACATAATCTCACTTGTAAAGAAGTCATTGAGAGGATAAAAGACATTCTTACTACTGATGATACAAAAGCCCCTAAGGACATTGATGTCGCAAAGGCTCTCAATATATCTCCTAATACATTATCACAAAGGAAGTTTCAAAATACCATTCCTTATCCTCAAGTCTTAGATTTTTTGCATAGTAAAAATATATCCATTAATCAATTCTTTTATGGGAGCAATCCACAAGAAGTAGCTAGAAGCTCTTTAATATCTTATATCTTAAAGAGCTTCTAGCTACTTCTTGTGGATTGCTCCTCTTGCTTATTTCGCAAATACTCTGCTTGCTGTGTCTGCTTAACTTGCTGTATTTGTTTAGCTAAGTTTTCCAGACTTTGAGAGAGAAAATACATGACATCATCACTAATAGCATATTCCTTTGTGCTTATGCCTAGCATAGCTGTAATATCGCAAAGGGCAGTTACCTCACTATAGACAGAATCTAATATGTCTAAAGATTCTAAAAATCTTGCATTCTGTAAAGCTTGTGTGTTAGACTCTTTCATGCCTCCTCCTTATCTTTTTTAATATGTATAGCCTTGCAAGAAAATATAAAATCATAGAGAAAGTATTACAAGATACAATGAAAGAAATAAAAAATTAAAAAA
Source organism: uncultured Helicobacter sp. (assembly GCA_949299115.1). Classification (GTDB taxonomy): domain Bacteria; phylum Campylobacterota; class Campylobacteria; order Campylobacterales; family Helicobacteraceae; genus Helicobacter_A. The sequence continues at coordinate 2,231 of CASFZH010000083.1, forward strand.
ACACAGATTCTAAGCAGACAAACAAAGATATTTCGGTTATGCCTCAATATGACAAAGAAACAGAGAATCTAAAATCCCAAATTCAGAATCTAAAAACACACAAACACAAATTCTAAGATTTTGCAAGTGTGGGCAAATTGCTTACGCAATGTGTGCTCTCATGCTTTGGTGATTTTATGGGATTTTTAAGGTAGGAGTTACCTTAAGCAGTAATGACTATCTTAAAAATCCCATAACTTATCAAATGATGAGACAAGGCTGCATTTTTTAGAATCTAGGCTTAGATTCTCTGTCATGTTGAGCCTTTAGGCGAAACATCTCTTTTATAATTCAATACAACTAGATTCTCAATTTATAGATTCTAGAATCTGTATTGTAGATATTTCGCTTACTCAAGCAGTGAAAGATTAATATTTTATGTCTTAATTTTGGAATCTAAAATCAATCAAAAATGACATACAAAAGAGATAACCAATATGATACACAGATGATTATAATCCCTATGGATATGAAAAGTATAGCAGTGAAGAATACAATCAATATACTATACTATACAGACTATACATTGTAACTAAAAAGAGATGCCACACAATGAGAATCTATCCTATATAACTTTATAAAAAATCATTACAAGATTCTAAAAGAAAAACTAAAGAACACAAAAAGAATCTCTAACATAATATAATATAGAGAATTGCAAAACTTACAACACCTGTTACCATTATAAGATAGATTATTACATCGCTAAAGATTATAAAAAGACTAAAGTGAGAGAGCAAGTATGAGATACATCATAATTTTGAGCTTAATATTGTGAGCGTTACAAAATAGTGGTATGTTGCAACTTTAATATTATCCTCAATGGCAATTATTGTAACATTAGAGATACACAATCCTCGCACCAAGCCCACCCATACTTTGCGGGGCTTGGACATGCCCTCTAATATAATTACATGAATCTAGAAAGTCTTGTATGGTTTTTTTTAAAATTCCACTCCCCATACCATGCACTATCAAAACTTCTCCAAATCTTGCCATAATCGCATGATTGAGAAAATCCTCTAATGATTCTATGGCCTCCTCTTTTGTAAAGCCATGCAAATCAAGTTTCATTTGTGCTTGAATATCAGCTTGTAAATGGTAGGTAGATCCTGTATTTTTTGGGGCTTTAGCAGAGGCAATATGCAAAGGATTTATTCCTTTGAGTTTTACACCATTTTGCATTTCAAGCGTATAGCCATTTTTATTCATACTTATAATCTTTGCCAATGTATTATTATGTTTTACCCAATCACCAACTTTATATTGCATTGTCATTTTTATGTGTATATTTGGGGTTTTCTCTTGATTCTTATGTGTTTTATTTAATAGTTTATGCATGTTTGCAATAGTATCTTGTACAGCTTTAGAATCTTGTGCTTGTGTAAAAATCTGTATGTCTTTTTGCGATTGTCTTATCAGCATTTTTACTTCTTTTATAGCTTCATTATAATGTTTTTTCAATAAAAGACTTTGTGATTCAAATTGCTTTTTTAGTTGTTGTCTAGCGGATTCTAGACTAGCATTTTTTTGTTCTTGTTCTTGTATAAGCAAATGCAGTTTCTTTTCTTGTTGCTTATTATGGGCAATTTGATAGTGTGATTCCTCGATGAGTTTCTCTAATCTATTCGCTTCACTACCATGGAGTTCTTTTGCTTTTTGTATGAGACTTTCTGGAATGCCATAATGTCTCGCACACTCCATAGCATAGCTTTTGCCAATACCCTCTATGAATGTATACAACGGTCGTGCAGCTTTATAATCATACATTGCCGCAAGGAGTTGTGTGTTTGGATTGTCAACCATGAGAGATGCTAGGTGTTTGTGATGTGTTGTAACAAGAATTTTTGCTTTATTTTCTAAAAATCTTTCCAATATTACTTTGTAAAGACTAGCTGCCTCATGAGTGTCTGTACCAATTTCTATTTCATCAATACCTATGATAAAACTTTGTTTATCCAAAAATTGTCTTATTTCTTGTATTCTACCAGAAAATGTCGATATATCATTCCTAGAATCTTGAGGGTCTTGAGCGATAAGAGCTATCTCATGTATAAGAGGAATCCGTGATTTTACAGCATGGATTTTCATTGGGATAAGCATTTTTGCACAAAATATAGCACTCAAAACACTTTTTAAAAGCATAGTTTTACCACCCGCATTTACCCCTGTAATCATTAAAAGATTTTTTGATACATGTAGAGTGATAGGTACAGGATTTTTGAGACTTGGGTGGCTATACTCATGCAATATTATGTCTTCGTTTATTGTTGCAACATATGATGAAGATTCGACTGGCATGACAAATTCTAAGTTATAATCTCTAGCAAATTGTAGTCTTGCTACTACACTATCGATATAATCATATTCTTTATTAATAAAGGCTAAGAATTGGATATGTCTTGATAGAATCTTGCTGTATTCTTTTGCTAAGGCAAACAATCTTGCCTGTATCTTATCCTCTAAAACATATATTTGTGTTTGCAAATTATCTAAACTTAATGGCGTAATATAAAAGAAACCGTGTGCAGAACGATTTATCACTCTTGCTTGTAAAACATGAGAAAATCCAGCCCTTACAAGCAAACAGAATGTGTTGTCAATAAAATGTAATTGCTTATCCACAAGATACTCTTGTAAATTTGCACGATTCAGTGTTGCATAGAGTTCATTTTGTTTTTCTTTTATTTTAGATTCTAAGCTTTGATAATATGAGTGTAATTCGCTATCAATGTCTATTTTTACAACACTATCTGCAATATCTCTATGCAAAAATTCTGTGTTCTTATTTTTTGAAAAATCAAATATCTCCAACAAATCTACTATTTCTTTTGGAAAAGTGAAAGAATCACAATATGTACGTAAAAACCCATCACTTATGTCTTTTCTTATGTGTAAATCATAGAAAAATTTTACCATTTGCATACATTCGAAAATGTCTTTAAGAGGCAAAACACCACCTTTTGCGAGTTTCAATATCTCATTATCTAATACATTGATAGGTGGAAGGTGTAATGGAGGATACGATTCAAGTTCGTGAAGTAAAGTAATGATTTTTTGTGCTGATGGCACATGCAAGATATGAAAAAGCTTTGTGGTATTAAACAGTATGGAATCATTTGATGATGTGTGAAGTAAATCTGTATCATTAGAATATATATTTTGAGTGTGTGGAGTATATATTCTTGCAAAATAAGTACTAAAAACCTGTATAAAATCTTGCAATCCAAGTTTTATGATAAGATTTTTATTTTTTGCCGTGATTTCTGTTGGTATGGATTCTTTATGGGATTTATATATATATGACAATGGTTTATTCCCATGGTGTTTGTTATGTTTTTTACGCATGCTTTTCCTTATGTATTGAATCTAATCAACAATATTTTACAATTTATTTTTTAGTATCCTATATTTTACATGACTTTTGTATTGCATTATTACATAAACCTTGACATAAAGCATATATAATTCCCCCGTTACTTAGTAAATATTCTATTTGTAAGGAGTTTATATGTGTGGCATTTTAGGGACTATTCCTGCAGTAGAAGAGTCGCACTTTTTACAAAGTTTACATACTTTAGCTCATAGGGGTCCCGATGATTTTGGTGTATTGCACACAAAAGATTTTAGTTTTGGACATAGGAGACTAGCAATACTTGATTTAAGCAAAAATGCCAGTCAACCGATGTCTTATAATTGCGATACAACGGGGGGGGGGGGGCAAAGTTATTCTATAATTTTTAATGGTGAGATTTATAACTATATGGAGCTTAAAAATGAATTAATAGCACATGGTTACATATTTAAAACGCATTGCGATACGGAAGTGATTCTAGCAGCATATGATTATTGGGGTAAAGATTGCCTACAACACTTTAATGGCATGTGGGCTTTAGCGATTTGGGATTATAATAAGCAACATTGTTTTCTTGCACGTGATCGATTTGGCAAAAAGCCTTTGTTTTACGCATTCGTACGGGATAAGAGTGGGAATAAAGTTTTGATCTTCGCTTCTGAAATGAAAGCTATCTATCCTTATTTACAAGAATTAAAACCTAATAAGCATTTCCAAGATATGAGTAATTCTCTTGTATATGAGTATGAAGGTAAAAAAGAATGTCTAATTGATGGAATCTACCGTTTTCCATCTTCTCATTATGCTTACTATACTGCAGATTCTAAAGATTTAGAATGTCATCGTTATTATAATATCCTAGATAACCTTCCTCAGCCACCAAAGAATTATAAGGAAGCCGTAGAAATCTTTAGACATCTTTTCTTAGATTCTGTTGCTTTGCGAATGCGTTCTGATGTACCTATTGGGACAGCATTAAGTGGTGGGTTAGATTCTAGTGCTACGCTTTGTGCTATGCATTATCTAGCAAATCAGCAAACAATACAAAGTAAAAATTGGCAACACGCATTTATAGCATGCTTTAAGGATACATCACAAGATGAAAGAGAGTATGCTAAAAAAGTTGTAGATTACACAGGCATTGAAGCCAACTTTGTAGAAATCAATCCATTGCAAAATTGGGATAAAATAGAAGAATATTTTTATTTGTTTGAAGACATGTATGTTACAAATCCCATACCTATGATTACAATATATCGTGCCGTCAAACAAGCAGGTGTTAGTGTAACATTAGACGGACATGGTGCTGACGAATTATTTAGTGGCTATGGACATTTAATTTGGGGGGCATGGGATAATAAATATAATCCTAAAATTTCTTATGATTTTTTTAAAACAGAAAATGATACGAAACAATATCCCTTATCACCAAAAGAATTGCGGTCGCAATATTATAGATTCATGCGTAAACAAGCTAAACAGAATGTAAAAAATTTTTTAAAAGGCAAAAAGAAAATCTACCCCTCTATTTATAACGACCACCCAAACTTTAAGAATTTTGAATGCCTTAATAAAGAGCTTTTTATACTCTTTTATGAGACTGTATTACCTACACTTTTGCGTAATTATGACCGCTATTCTATGATAAATTCTGTTGAGATTCGAATGCCTTTTATGGACCATCGTTTAGTAGAATTTGCTTTCTCTCTACCTAGTGTGTATAAAATAGGTGGAGGCTATACTAAGCGTATTATACGAGATAGTGTATGTGATTTCATGCCAGAATCTATTACATGGCGTAAATCAAAGATTGGTTTTAGTAGCCCTCTTAGTGATTGGATAAGGCGAGATAGGACACAGAATGGATTAAAAGAATGGTTTCTAGATATCATATATTCTAAGGATTTTTTAGAGTGTCCTTTGATTCCAGATTCTAAAAAAGTACAAAATGATATTCTAAACATTATCAATGGCAGTGGCACTAATCATAGTAAAGAACATGAATTGTGGTGTGCTTTTAGCTCATATATTTGGGAGCAATCTCTTAAAAAATACGCCCTAAGATAAAAGCATTGCGATAGACTATTTTTAAGAAATAGAATACAAAATATACCCCTCTATTTTTGTGGAGATTTCAAAAATTCTCTATTAAACTGTATTCCATCTTGCGATTAGATTCATATAATCAAGAACTAGTACGGGATTCTAAAACACGTCATTATCATAATAAGTTTTTATCATAGTAATCGAAGCCTGATAGCATATCATTCCAGATTAACCTCAATTATGCTTTGATTTGTAATAAAATGGTAAGGGTGCCACCAAAGTTAATTAATGCTATGATATTTTTTGTAGGTTGTATTGCCTTTTTCTAGTCTTACCGTTAGAAAGTAAAATAGATTTATTCGATTAAGTAGCTGCTTAATAAGGCTTTTATTACAGAAAAAGCTCTAGGTTTAGACTTTACTTTATGGTTAAACTTAGAAATAATAGTTAGAGTACATGCAAAAGAAGAACACTTAAAAAAATAGTTATTCTTACTAGATTTTTTCTCTCTCATGATAAGCTCTATTATATTTTCATTTGTGGTAGCAAGCGAAAAATATAAAAATATAAAA
>CASFZH010000084.1 GCA_949299115.1 uncultured Helicobacter sp.
GGGGATTAGCACCATTGAGAGCAATGCGTCTTGTGGCATGTCCTCCACAAGTGTGATTGATTACCTCAAAGGCTTCATTAACAAGGGCGGAGTCTTTTTCTGTATTATATTGTGTTGTTTCAATTTTTGCATTGATGGTTGCTACCATAGCCCCCAACTCATCATTGGCTCTTGGTGAGATAATGGTAGGACAAGGACTTTCGTGTGCTAAATACTGAAAGAAATTAAGAAGATAATTTTTAAGATTATTAATACGAGAGATTATAGCAAATTTTATATAGAAAAAGATATAACATATAATAACTATCAATGAGACACAAATGGACACAATAATGATAATTTGTAAATTATATAACGATTCATAAACAGAATCTCCTGGAGCTACAACTAAAATACTCCAAAATACACCAGTATTAATCCCCACTTCAAAAGTTTTAAGCCGTGCTATCATATTTTTACCCTGGTAATTTATGTATTCATAAACACCACTTCGCTTATCTTGTGCGGCTTTACTCACACCAATAGCTGACTTATCGGTATTTATATCTCTAAATGGTTTTCCCAACATATCATGTCGAGGATGAATAGCTACAGTAGTATTATCTGACAATACCACCCTATAATCTTGGTTAAATACAGATAATTTTTGATCAAGTATTGATTTTGAAGTAACATCTAAATCAATGAATATCCCCGCTACTCCCTTTACTTCGCCTCTCTTATTTTTAAGTGGAACATTAACAGCAAAACCAAATTTTTTTCCTTGTTTCGCTATATCTTGAAAAGTTGGGTTTCCAATACTTGGCTTACCTGTTTGTAAAGCTTGTTTAACACTGCCAAAGTTTAAGATAGTCATATCAGCCTGAAGCATTTCGACACCACCTATTTCATCTGGCTTTGTGTCCCTAGCTAAAAGCATAAATTCACCATTTTCTAATTTATTTCTAGGATTGGCAATATTATCCCCTATAAAACTACTATCATTAATATATATATAAGCATATGTCCCAGATAAATTACCATCAAGCATAGTTTTAGTTTGGATTTCAAGTCTATCCTGATTTCCATTATCGCCACCATTATGCAATATCTGTTCTAATCTTTGCGTAACACTAGCAAGAGACATATATGAACTATTTATATTATTGCTAATAATTTCTGCCGACTCATCAGAGACAGCAGAGAGTAATTTATGCGTAGTATTCAATTGTTCTTTATTTACCTGTGTGATTATAATAAACATAAGCCCAAGCATACAAATTAATACAAGTATAGCAATACCTATTGTAAGTTTTGTTCCAATTTTTAAATTACCAAGTCCCATCACTTTATCTCCTAAGCAATAATCTTAAACTATTATTTTATAATCAAAAAAAAAAAAATAACTTAAATTTTAGCCCTAAAAATTCAAATTAATAAAATATGTGTAAAAATATAACATATCATTAAAAATAAGTTACTATGTAATATTATGAGATTTTAATTCCAAAAAGTGTAAATATTCACACTGCTAAATATTTTTTGGTACACTGCAACTATTTCATAGATACTATAATATAACAAGATATTCATATTATTAAGATACAATTTCACTGCTTATTTTAAATCATATAGTTTTATGATATACTCTTATGGATTCATTATAAAATATCCAACTTAGGTAGATTCTCATATTATGGTACTGCGTAAAAAAATATTTTGGCTTAATTTCTTGGCTATGGCGTTTATCGCTATTAATTTACGTGCCCCAATTACTTCAATAGGACCAATAGTCGAGTATATACAATCTCACTTTGGCTTAAATGCAGCTTTTGTTGGCACACTAACGTCTTTACCTCTGATTGCATTTGGTTTATTTTCTTTTCTTGTCGTGCAATTTCACCCTATCAAGGCTATGATTGTTGGATTACTGTGTATAATTACGGGTGAAATAATACGTGCATATACAGAATATATAGCATATTTTTTATACATACAAGATACAGTAATCGTCCAAGTTTTTGGACTTTGTGGTTTATTTATCGGTACTATTTGCATGGGTGCTGGTATTGCTGTTGCTAACGTGTTACTTCCAAGCTTTATTAAATCTAAATTTTCTAACAAAGTAGCTTTTTTTATGGGAATATATAGCTTTATCCTCAATACTTCTGCCATCATTGGAATAGCCCTTGCATTACCACTTGTGAGAATCATGGGATTACTGCATGCTATGGCTTTTTGGGCTATCTTAGCTATTGCAGCATTGCTGCTCTACATACCTCAAACACGAAATGGACGGATACAAAGAATATCGGTAAAACCAAAAAAATCATTTTGCATATATAAAAATTTAAATGCATGGAAAATTGCTGCATTTATGGGAATTCAAAGCTTTATGTTTTATGGAATCATAGTTTGGCTACCAAAAATAATTGTTGAGAAAGGATATAATGTTGATATTGCTACACAGATTACGCTCATATCACAATGTGTCGCTATACCAATCGCACTCTTTGGTCCCATTTTACTCACACGTTTACGTGCTAAATACAAACCTTTCTATATGGCTGGGTTATGCAGTCTTTACTTTATCAGTTTAACGCTATTATTGCTATGTGATGATTCCATAATATTGTATATTATTGCTATTTTACTTGGTATGCCTATGGGTGGAGTATTTAGTATCGCACTACTTTTTATATCTCAAAAATCATCAACCCTTTTTATTTCTACGAAACTCTCTGCCATGTCGCAGGGTTGCGGATATCTTATTGCAAGTTTAGCACCATTTTTAATGGGGGGACTACATGATATATTCGGTAGTTTTGCAATCGGTATTTTAACATTTGCCTTCATGGGCTTTTTATTATCCATTTTAGGACTCTTTGCATATCGAGCAGATATTATTGAAGAAATATAGCTTTTGGAAAATCTATGGTTTGCCTATACTGCATTGCAATTTTGAGATATTGAGATTCTGTTTTTAGAATCCACATTTCCACCATTATAAACACTATCTACTATTTTAATAGTGTACAATGTAAGTGCTTAAAAATTAAACCTAAAGATTCTAACCTTATCGTATTTGTATAGGACTTTTATTCTTATTTAAGACCTAGAAGATTCTGTAACCTCATAAAATTAGAGAATTATATAAGTAATAGATATTGCAGCCATATTACGTATGTGAATTCATATTCAATTTTCCTGTTCAACTTCAGTAAAAACCTTTGTTAGTCCAAAGTATTGTAATGCAGCCATAACATCAATAAATTGTTGTACATTTGCATCTTTATCAGCTTTTATGATGATGCTTGTATCCTCACTCACACTACGTAAATAACCATACAATTGAACCTTATCTACTACTTGTGCATTCACAAATATTCTCCCATCTTTGTCAAGTGCTAAATTAATTTGTTTAGAATCCACATTACTCTGCATTTCTTCATCAACTTTTGGAATCTGAATTGGTAATTGAGAAGAAACACTGAATGAAGCAGACACTAGAACAATCACAAGCAATACAAGCATAATATCTATAAATGGAACAAGATTAAGAGAATCTATTTTTTTCATATCTATCCTTTTGGAGTATATTTCAACTTATCATCATAGTATTCTTTAATAATGCTATTAATCTTGGAATCAATATCGTTTGGAATATCATTCGCATTGATATGGTGTGATATTTTTTTCATGATTTCATGTTTATCTGACAAAGCATTTGCATTTATATTGCTATTTTCTGTTTGCTCATCAGTATGATCTTGCAAAGAAGTCTTATCTATAGAGGAATATTGGGAATCTGATGACAAAGAATTTGTTTGTTCATATTTTGTAGTAAGTGTATTGTCATGAATATCAACGATTCGTGGAGTCTTATGAATTTTTGATTGCAAATTTTCCGCAGTTTTATAGGTATAAGGCTGAGGACGTTTGTCTTTTGTAAGTTTATTAATAGTTTTATCCTCATGAGAATCAAGTCTCGGATTATACTTATTTTTACTAGCTGGATTCATAAAAATTTCCCAATTCGTGAGAATCACCTCTGCCTTACGTAACAAAAGATTATAGAAAACAACACTAGGTATTGCTACAACAAGCCCTAAAGCTGTTGCTCTTAACGCCATAGCTAATCCCGACATAATGCCTTTTGTGTCAAGTATACTATTTGCTCCAATGCTCACAAAAGTTAGCATAATACCAATTACTGTGCCAAGCAAACCAATATATGGTGCATTAGAACCAATAGTAGCAATAAGTGTTAGTCTCTTATGTAAATCAAGCTCCAATTCCCTTTTATCTTCATAATCATCAAGTCTAATAATAGAATAAAACCACAATCTTTCAATACCAATAGCTATTACTAATAAACTTAAGAAAATAAGGAATCCAAATATGCCATAATCTATGAAAGTAGCATAATTTGCAATTTTATCCATCCAGCTTTACTCCTACATGTATATAACTTTATATTTTACATTATCTATAATTCTTTAAAGCTATTTGTGCCTCTTTCTGCAAATCTTTCCGCCTTAACACTTCTCTTTTATCATATTCTTTCTTACCTTTTGCTAGGGCAATAAGCATCTTAGCATATCCTCTTTTATTAAAATACACTTGAAGTGGCACAATAGTTAATCCTTTTTGACTTATTTGTCCAAAAAGCTTACTAATTTGTTTTTTATGTAAAAGAAGCTTTCTAGCCCTCTTTTCATCAGGTTTAAAATATGGATTTGTTGTATGATGATACGTAAGATGCATACCAAAAACAAAAGCCTCATTATTAATGATTCGCACAAAGCTATCTTTAAGATTGGCACGACCATTACGTAAAGATTTGACTTCACTTCCTGCTAAAACCATTCCAGCTTCAATCTGTTCTATGATAAAATAGTCATGATATGCTTTTTTATTGCGAATGACCGCACTCATAGATTCTCCTACATATTATCCCATTAATAGCAATATTTGCTATATAAAACTGTAATTATCATAACAAAAAAATATCCAACTTTGGCAAATTAGAATCGCAACAATTTCTAAAAAATCAATTAAAAGATACTTGTGTATTGCGGATATATAAGTATCCTACATCTCATAATTCGCTCTAAATTCTGAAATAGATTCCATACTTTTATCTTAAATCTACCATATTGATACACAATTATGTGGAATCTCCCCTACAATCAACTCTACTATTATAACTCATACTGCTATCACTAAACTCATAAGCT
>CASFZH010000085.1 GCA_949299115.1 uncultured Helicobacter sp.
GGTATAGGCATGTTTGAAAGAGAGTGCTGCAAGAGCATGAAAGCCTAGCCATACAATGGGTAGAAATATAAATATAAAGATATAGGAGGAGAAAAGCATAACTAGATACCTTAGTTAATTTGTGTTGGATATATGTATGTTTATTCTGTGGAATATGTTATTGATAACGACTTGTGTTGCTAAAACTACTATATTAAAATCCCAGTATAACAAAACACACACAACACAAGACTAACTTTAAACATAGCAATGGAATAATACAATTCAACGTATATAGTAACGCCAAATCACATATTCTCCTATCTTTGCTAAAGCAGTATGCCATATAAGTATTACATGTTACTTCTCTTAACATACATATTTTAATCACAAAAATATATTGATATGCTATTTATATTGCGTGTATCATGCCCTATTTAGCATGAAGTTTATAGTAATACATACTTTAATATCCCTAGAAGATGTGAGAGAATTTACTTAAGAGTTGGGATAAATTTAGCTAACGCTTCAATATCTTGTTCTGTTAATTTAGCAGTTTGTGCTTTCATTTGTGTTCCCATGTTGTATCTATTAAGAGTACCTGCTTTATATGCAAGCAAATCTTTCTTAATTTCTTCACTACTCAATGTATTAACTACAGCAGTCTTATTTAAATAAGATTTTTCCATTTTTGCACCATGACAAGCTTTGCATTGTTTTGCAATAATTGCAGCTGGATCACTAGCAAATACAAAACTACTTAAACCAAAAATAACCATTAATGACATCATTTTCTTCATAATATATCCTTATCTAATAGATTGAGTTATAGAATAATAACATATTTTTTACAAAATATAACATTTTTAGACTACTTAAAGACAAATATATAGAATGAGATTTTACATAAACCAAAATAATTTTTTAGAGATAAAGCAAATTGCAAAAATTTTAATAATATTGAGTTTATATAACCATGAAAATACATGTATCGAATCGCTTAATATCAAAATAATGACAGTTGCATTACGTCGTGTTGATAGTCAAAAAACCAAAAGACTACATAACATTAAACAATACAATGAATATTTTGCTATACTATAAAAACTTAAGTAAAGCCTTATGTGCTTAATAATTTTAAAGAAAAGGATTACTATGAATATTACCTACACACTTACAGATGAATCTCCAGCCCTTGCCACCTACTCATTTTTACCTATTGTTAAAGCCTTTTTAAAACATGCGAATATTAATATAAAAACTTCTGATATTTCATTATCAGCTAGAATCTTGGCTCAATTTAATGAATTGCTGCAACCACACCAAAAAGTAGAAGATTCTTTAAATGTATTAGGAGAACTTGTAAAAAATCCAAATGCCAACCTTATTAAAACACCAAACATTTCTGCTTCAATCCCTCAACTAAAGGCAACTATCAAAGAGTTACAAGAAAAGGGATATAATATTCCAAATTTTCCTGATGAACCTAAAAATGAAGAAGAAAAAGTTATTAAAGAAAAATATCAAAAAGTCTTGGGTTCTGCGGTAAATCCTGTATTACGTCAAGGCAACTCAGACCGCCGTTCTACAAAAGCAGTAAAAGAATATGCCAAGAAAAATCCCTATAAGGTTATCCCTTTTAGCAAAGATTCAAAAACTTGTATTTCTTATATGAAAGATGGCGACTTTTTTGACAATGAAAAGGCAATTTTAATACAGAATCCAACCACCGCTAAAATAGAATTTAGAGATAATAACGGCAATAGCACAATACTAAAAGAAGGAATAAAGCTAGAAAAAAATGAAATTGTAGATGCGACTTTTATGGATTCACAAAAACTTAGCAATTTTTATGAAGAACAGATAGCCTATTGTCAAAAAGAAAATATACTCTTTTCCCTACATCTCAAAGCCACAATGATGAAAGTAAGCGACCCTATTCTTTTTGGCTATGCAGTAAAAACATATTTTAAGGAATTATTTGATGAATTTGGCGATGAATTTGCAAAGCTTGGTATAAATGCTAATAATGGAATCTCTGAGCTTTTAAGTAAAATCGAGGCTTCACCAAAAAAAGAGCAAATTCTTGCAAAATATCAAGAAATCTTAACAAAAAATGCAAGAATCTCTATGGTAAATTCCGACAAAGGTATCACAAATTTACATGTCCCAAGTGATGTGATAGTCGATGCATCCATGCCAGCTATGCTAAAAAATGGAGCAAAGTTATGGGATAAAGACGGTAAAGAATGCGATACAAATGCCGTGATTCCAGACAAAACCTATGCGACTGTATATGAAGCTGTTATTGAAGATTTAAGGCAGAATGGCACACTTAATCCCAGCTCACTTGGTAGTGTCGCGAATGTAGGACTTATGGCAAAAAAAGCACAAGAGTATGGCTCACATGATAAAACCTTTGTAGCCCCTAGCGATGGAGTATTTAGAATCATAGATTCTAACAATCAAGTTTTACTAGAACATAAAGTGCATAAAAATGACATTTATAGAGCAAATCAAGCAAAATATGATGCGGTGCTAAATTGGATTGACTTAGGTATTGAGCGAGCCGATATTACAGGAGATAAGGCAATATTTTGGCTTGATTCCAAGAGAGCAAGCAATAATATCATGATAGATATGGTCAAAAAGAGACTACAAGAAAAAGGCAAAAATATTGATATTTTAGCCCCAAAAGAAGCATGCTTAGAATCTTTAAAACTCATTCGTTCTGGTAAAAACTGTATTTCTATCACAGGCAATGTTTTGCGGGATTATCTCACAGATTTATTTCCCATTTTAGAGCTTGGTACAAGTGCTAAAATGCTATCCGTTGTCCCTATGCTTAATGGTGGTGCGATGTTTGAGACAGGAGCTGGTGGCTCTGCACCAAAGCAAGTAGAACAGTTGTTAGAAGAAAATCACTTGCGTTGGGATAGCTTGGGCGAGTTTTTAGCCCTGCAAGCAAGCCTAGAATTTTTCGCTCAAAAAAATAACAATAAAAAAGCTAAGATTCTAGCTAATGCTCTTGATACTGCCATAGGTGAATGGCTGAATAATAATAAAGCCCCATCAAGAAAAGTCAAAGAAGATGATAATAGAACGAGTCATTTTTATTTAGCTCTCTATTTTGCTAAAGCGTTAGCAAATCAAAGTGAAGATTTAGACTTACAAAGCTTTTTTAAACCTATCGCACAAGAATTAGAATCAAAGCAAGATTCTATAAGAGCAGAGTTTAATAATACGCAGGGTAATAAAGTAGATTTGGGCGGATATTATAAGTTTGATGATTCAAAGACAGAAAAAGTCATGCGTCCAAGTAGCAGCTTTAATGCAATTATTGAAAGGATTGCAAAGGGATAATCTCAAATAATTATTTATAGAATCTGAAATAAATAATTAGAGGTGCTTTATGAATTGTATCTATTTAATACCACAGACACAATGGAATGATATTCAAGAATTATGGGAGAGAGACTATAAGAGAGTTTAGCTCTGTGCTATGTGATAATAATTTCCCTTGCACATTTGCACTTGCTGCTTTTCGTGCTAAAGGGATTTTATCGGCATTTGTTGGCAATAATACGGAATTAGTATCACAAATAGTAACAGAATATACTCACTTTATCAAGCAAACACCGATTGCAAAAAGGATTAAAAATCCTTTAGTAATCTTTTTTAAAAGGAATTTTCAAACATTGCAAGAAGAGTATGACTTTGCATGGCAGCAAATACAAAAGTTGCACGATAGCGATATAGCAAAATGGCCGCAACATATCCCAACAGACACCAATCATCATAATTGGACTTTTTGTTTTAATGATGTAGAGCTATTCTTTAATGTGAGCTGTCCACATCATATTCTATATAAAAATAGAAATCTAGGTAAATATATGACTTTTGTTATAAATCCTAGGGAAAATTTTGATTATGTGGCTAGTATGAAAAGCAAGAGTGGTCAAATGATACGTCAAAATATACGCAAAAGAGTGCAAAAATATAATAATGGGCATATCCCTAAAGAATTAGGATTCTTTGGTGATGTGCATAATATAGAATGGCGACAATATACTTTAGCAGAGGGCAATAGTCGATATGCTAGCTGTCCTTTAAAACTACATAATGCAATAAATAGCCATAATGCCCAAGATGTCAATATTATGAATATCGATAATAGAAAATGTGATACAAAAAATACTGATATTAAGAATATAAACAACAATGCGAGAGTAAAAGCATGATAGCCTTTGATATACTTCTTGGCTATATTGCCTCTGTATTTCTCTTGATTGCTACGCCCGGACCCGTTGTCATATTAGTTATTCGCAATGCTTCCTTATATGGATTTAAGTCAGCACTTTTTACAAGCATTGGGACAAACTTTGCCTCTTTAATCCTCATTAGTATAAGCATTGCTATTATAGCAGGTGCATTGAATATTTCAGAATCTCTGCTTCATATTATTAGTATTTTTGGCTGCCTTTTTATCTGCTATCTTGGTGGAAATTCTCTTTTTGTAAATTTCAAGGAGAGGCGAAGTAAGAAAAAAGAATCTATAAAAACAACACAAGATTCTAGCAATAGAAAATCCCAACACAAAGACACCGCATCTATTTGTATGCCACATAATATGATTGATTCTGAAAAATACAATAATACAAACCACAAGCCCACAAGCCTTATGTCCCATGATACAAGAGATTCTAAAGATACCTTAATCACAAAAATAAATATGCCACACTCTAGCACACTCTCCTACGATACCTATAAATCCGAATCTATTTCAATAAAAAACTTCAAATATAGCACAGATTCTGCAAACACAGAAACACCAAGAATTTTAAAGAAAGGATATCAAGAAGATATCCAAGAAAATTCCAATAAGTATAATCCTTTGGAAAATCGAGACAAACATAATGATTTCTTATATTTGCAAAATTCACCAAAAATTCAAGACAATAAGAGAGAAAAGAAAGAAGTATCACCAATACATTCTTTTATACAAGGTTTTGGCATTGCCATCACCAATCCAAAAGATATTCTATTTTTCATGGCATTCTTTCCACAATTTTTAGCTATTAGTGATTCTATAATTCTTAGTTTTATAAT
Organism: uncultured Helicobacter sp.; assembly: GCA_949299115.1. Lineage (GTDB taxonomy): Bacteria > Campylobacterota > Campylobacteria > Campylobacterales > Helicobacteraceae > Helicobacter_A. Next base: position 5,089 of record CASFZH010000085.1, read on the forward strand.
ATTAGTAGGA
>CASFZH010000086.1 GCA_949299115.1 uncultured Helicobacter sp.
GGACAGAGCAAATTGGGATTAGTATGGAATCTAAAAAGCGTATAGCCTATTTTTTCTTTTGTATAAGCACTCTCTTTGTGTGTGCTTTCTTTGGATTCTCTCTTAAGCGTTAGAGAATCTTCGCTTTTAGGAGTGGATTCTACCGCATAAAAAATATCTAAAAGGCTTATTTGCGTGGCACTTTTCGTAAGCCTTGCACCGTTACTACCACGAAAAATACTAATAAGCCCAGCATTTTTTAAAAGCGCTAGGATATTTCGCACGATAACGCTATTAATCCCCACAGATTCAGCCAAAGCCTCGCCCGTCATCTTTTTGCAATGTTTTTTATCGCCATCTTTGTTGAATTCAGAATCTTCATTAAAAAATTCCACACATAAACAAATATGAATGGCTATGCTAAATCTTGAGGGAATTTGCATTGGTTTTCCTTAGCTATAAAATATTTTATATTATAGCAAATTCTTTAGCTACGCTTTGTGCTTCTCTCTTAACAAGCCCCATACAAAAAGGCTTAAAACAAGGCACAAAATCCCACAGATTGCAAGCGTATAGATAAAGCTTTCTTGATAGATGTTTATTAAGATTTCTTTGCTTATATCTTGCAAAGAAGCTATGTTACCACTAGCTAAAGCCCTAGTGTGAGAATCTGTAAGCCCTGCCATAGCTATAAAAACCACCATCAAAGAAGCATACAACGCCACGCCTATACTCTCGCTTCCTAGCCTTAAGGTATTGAGCAGTCCCGCACCTAAGCCCACATTTTCACCCTTTAGGCTTGATAGGGCAAGATTATCAATGCCTCCAGCGTGTAAGCCCATACCACAGCCTATAATAAAAAGGCTTAGTATCATACAAGTTAGCTTCACACTTTCGTTTTCAAGAAAAAGCGAGGCTAAGAGGGCAAAGATTCCCACACTCATCATAAGAGACATAATAAGGGCTAGTAGCCTAGAATCTATGCCTTTTGATAAAAGTTTGCCAACCAAAAAGGGGCAAAACAGCATAGGCGTGGTAAGACTTAGCATAAAAACGCCGCTAAAAGAGGCTGAAAAGCTAAAAACAACTTGCAAAAAGGTAGGAAAATAAGTCAGCAATACCACGAAGCTAAAGCCAGAAATCACAGCCACAAGAGAAAAACCAAAAAAGGCTTTGTTTTTGAGTAAAGCAAAATCTAGCAAAGGCGTGTGTCCTAAGCTATGCAAACGCCTTTGGTGTAGCACTAAGGCTATGCCACTTGCTAGACTTATGAGAAAAATCGCTAAAGTTATAGAATCTAAGTGTGAAAGCCTTGTGATACTTAGCATTAAGCCAAAGATACAAAGCACAAAAAGTATAGCACCGCTGTAATCAAAGCGGGATTTTACAAGGTTTTCTTCATTTTGTGTATCGTGGCTATCTTGTGGCAGAATTTTAGACAAAAGTAGCACAAGGGCTAGGATAATAAAATGCAAGGCAAAGATAGCGCGCCACGAAATGATGGCTTTACCCATAGCTATATCTTTAAAGCTATCGATTAAAAGTCCACTTAGTGTAGGTCCTAAGGTAATGCCTAGCCCAGCGGTCGTGCCAAAGAAGGCAAAGGCTTTAAGCCGCTCTTTTTCATCAAAGCTTTTCACTAAGATAGCCGAGCCACAGGCAAAGACACTCGCACCGCCAATGCCAGCTACCGCTCTGCCAATATCTAGCATAATAAGCGAAGTCGCAAAGCTAGATACTAAAGAGCCTAGCAAAAATAAGCCTACGCCAAATCTTAATGCCCTAGTAGCACCAAATCTATCGCTAAAACTTCCCCAAATAAGCGTAAAACAGGCAAAGAAAAGGTTAAAAGCATTGACCACCCATTGCAAAAGCGAAGCTTCATCGCCTAAATCCCTAGCGATATAAGGCAGGGCTATGGCAGTGCCAGAGATACTACTTGGCACGACAAAGACGCTTAAAAGAATGGTGAGTAAAATAAGATTTTTCTTTGTTTGCATAAGTTGCTCCTTTATGTGTTTGGTGTTTTGAAGTCATTTATTACAGGGATACTCTGTGGTCTGTGTAGTATCACACCACTATCCCATTTAATAGCTATGCTAGAATCTAGCTGTATGTGTGGCAATATGTCTAAGATGCCTTCAAGGATTAGTAAGCTCTCAAGTTGCAATAAGTGCTGTCCCATACAGCTATGAGCTCCTCGCCCAAATTGCAAATGTTGTTTGCTATTAAGTCTAAAAGGATTGATTTGCGTGGGATTAGCAAACACCAAGGGATCTCTATTGGCTAAAAACACATCAGCATATACCACACTATCTTTTGGTATCTCATATTTAGATAGCCTAATGTTTGCAGCGGTGATTCTAGGAAATGTAGAGCTTGTCCCTAAATTTGTCAATCGCAAAAACTCATACAACATATTCTCGCAAAGATTTCTTTTGACAAGCAATAGATTCCAAAATTGCGGAAAATATAAGAGGGCATAGAACATTTTTGAAACAAAAGTAAGGACGTTCTGATAACCTCCCAAAATAGAGCCAAGCAATAAGCCGCACAACTCTTTGTCGTTTAAAGGGGGATTTGTAGTATTTTTATTTTTTATAAAATTTACAATAATGCCTTTTGTCTCTAAAGATTGTGTGTTTCGTAAAGATTCTAAAATAAAATTATACATTTGTGTAAAGTCTTGTATTAATTTATCTGTATTCTTAGAATCAGCCAATTGGATTGTTTTGCTTAATGGCTTTAAAATTGTCTCATATACCTTACAATCAAGCCCCAAAAGTTTTGCATTAATTTCCAAGACGATACTATCTAAAACCGCCAATAAATCAAACTTACGACTCTTGGCAACAGATAATAAATGCTTTGTAATGATTTCTTGTATATCTTGCTTACAACTTGACAAACTTGATAAAACATATTCTTTCATAGCAAACTTTTTCATTCTTTTATGCTCATTGCCATCAAGATTTAATAAAAGTTCATCGGGCGTAAGAGTAGGTAAGACACTCGCTCCACCAATTTTATTTGTAGGTTTTCTAATACAATCTTTGCTATCAAGAATGGTTTTGACATCGTCGTATTGCACGAGATGATACACTTTATGTCCACTTAAAATTTCAATAATTTCGGGTTTATTATTTTTGCGTCGCGATACAACCTTATAGGATTGCCTACAATTATATTGTGGTATGTCGGTAATATATGGCAATGTATCTAAAAAAAGATTTTTTGGATACCTTAAAGTATGTGTTATTTCGCTAAATACTTGTTTATTGTTTATAAATTGGATACTTTTCCAACCTATTTTACTTGCTGCTTCGCAGTTTTCTTGCATATCATCTATCAAAAGATTTTCTTTTGCTTGTGTATTAGTGAGCTTTTGTGCGATTTCAAAAAATTCCTTATCTGGCTTACGACACCCAAACTTACAAGAATCTACAATAACATCAGCATACTCATCAAGCTGCACCATTGAACGCCAATGAGATTCCCATTCAATAACATTATTTGTTAAAATTCCTACTTTGTATCCAAAAAACTTTAATTGTTTAAAGAGTAAAACCATAGCTTCATTTGGTGCAATATTTTCAAACCATTGCTCTCCAAAAGTCTCTAATCTCGCTTTAGATGTATCAAGATTTGGATAAAGTTTTTGCAAAGAATCACGCACGAGTTTTCCCCATTGCTCTTGCGTGATTATGGCATTTTCTATGGGAGCAAGCATTGGCATACTCATAGTTTGTGCTACATCTGACATAGCACTCTTGAGCTGTTCTGGCTTAATGCCGCTTTTTTTATGATATATTTCAAATAATTTATCAATAGGTGGCGATAAAACCCCTCCAAAATCAAACCAAATCATTGCAATCGCGGTATCCATCGTTTATCCCTGAAGTGTAAATACAATTTCTGATACTGCACAGATTGTATGATTTGCTTTTATGGTGGCTGTAATTTTTATTTCGTTGTTATTTTTGATGCAATGCTCTTTTTCAATAAAACAAAAGTTGTCATTATGCAATCCACAAAAAGCCTTAAAATCAATCTTGATACCACTTACATATACATCAGTAGGTGTTAAATGATAAAGGTCTCGTATAGCCAATAAAGAGCTTTGCCTTGATGCTTCAATTAATAAAGAAGCTGGGATATGATCAAGTGGGTGGTCAAAAAAAGCTGGGTGTGCTTGGTTTGGGATTATGGTAGTTTGAAAATATTGTGATTCTTGCAAAAATTGTGTGATAACAATATTTGTGGTAGCGTTTCGTCCCAGAGATTTTGAGGAAATTTGATGATTGTCTAAGGGGGTATAATTTTCATTTGCAACTTTACCCCTAAGCTTTTCGTATATTTTAGGAGCAAACCAAGACATATCCATAATTTTCGTGGCATATTTTTTAGAATCTATGAAAAGCTGCATATCAAGCAGTAAGCCATAATTATTTCCTCTTTTATGTTTTACCTGTAAAATAGTAATCTTTATAATGGATTGATAGCTTTGTGGCGAATTTTCCAAGATTTCGTTATGTAGAACTTTAAAATCCGCACTATCAAAGATAAATTTCGAATTAAGAGCAACACCATAAAATTTATGAGCCACCAAGATAGAACATTGCCTAAAAACCTCAAGTAGAGTAGATACATCGTGCCTTGTAGAGTCTTGGGTATCGTTATAATAAGTATGTGCTCTAGGTAAAAAGGCTGCAATCTCAAAGCTGCTTTCATCTAGTCTATGAGAATCTGTGAGAAAAACCTCACTATTAAAGGCTTTATGCACGAGATATTTCTCTACATTTTGCGTGTAGTTTGCCTTCCATTGTGTCATTGTATCATGAGATTGCATTGTTTGAGTCATACACTCCCCTTGTAATTTTTATAATATTATATATTATATTTTAATTGAAGTCAAGCTATAAAAAATCATTATATAGCGTTGTAACTAACTAATACAAAAGTATTGCTAAGATTTTACCCGCTCATTTTAGTCCTAAAGATTCTATCCTTGTGGGTGTGCGAGACTTCGAGGGTAAAAAAGAGCGATGCGAGGAAATAGGC
>CASFZH010000087.1 GCA_949299115.1 uncultured Helicobacter sp.
TCTATTGATAGAGAGAAAATAGATGAGTGAAAAAAATGAATAGAGAGAGAACAGCTGCAAGCACTACAAACACTATTACAGGAACACAATGCAGACATATTTTTTATATTTTAGATATAAGCTAAATACAAAAATATATACTATTTCACTTAACACATCTAATCTAATAAAGCAAGACAAATAATAAAAGATTAATCTGTCATATTAAGATATTAGCCAAAATATCTAAAATTTTAGAATCTAAAACAACAATATTATGCAATCATGCAATTATGCAAAATTCTCGATATTCTGTGTTATAAGAATTTGAGATTATTTGTGTATAGATTGTGTATAGTTTCCTAGTGTGATAGAATCTTTATTGTTCTTAATGGTTTGAGAGAAGTTTAAAGACATGGAATCTAAAATCTCTAAGTTTTACAAGAGATTCTAAGAATCTGCGTTTTAGATATTGTGCTACGCTCAATTAGAACAGAATTTGGGTTTTCATGTGATACAAAATCTTTAGAATCTTGGATAACCTTATTATTTGAGATTCTAGGAATCTTTTTATAAGAGGTATGATGAAACATGGAGGATAGCTATTTGGACTATTTCTAAAATTACGTTGTATAGTTGGAGAGCAATGATTCAATAAAAAAAAGAACACACTCTGCATCTTATAAAGAGAGTATTTCTTATTCCATCGTTGGATTTCTATGTCATGTTTTCTATTTTAGATCATGTTGAGGATATGTAATATCCGAAACATCTCTATAACTAGAAACAATCTGATAGTGCTAGAAAACACTATCAAAAACTATAATTTTGATTTTTATCGATTCCGATAAAATAACTGTAATACAAGATTACTACAAGCCTCAATGCGACTTTATGTAATAATCAGGATTCAAAAAAAAGATAGTACACTTTTGCAATTATATATTATAAAAAATATTTATAGCCCTTGTTTAGAGTTGGCTCACTTTAAATATTTAAAGCTTGGCTATATTTTATTCTGTTTATTCTGTTTATTCTTTAGATGTTTCGCTTACGCTCAACATGACGTTTGTTTCTTTTCTGGTAATTGATGCAAATTTTGTATATTCTGTTTGTTTTTTTAGTCATGTTGAGGGCTTTAAGCCCGAAACATCTAAGAATATTCAAGACGTCATGTTGAGCGTAGCGAAACATCTAAAAATACAAATTAGATTCTATTTAGATTCTATTTTAGATTCTTCAGTCGTTTTACTTTGTAAAACTCCTTCAGAATGACGTGTCCCGTCATGTCCTCTTTTGTCATGTTGAGCGTTAGCGAAACATCTCTATTATGAGATTCTTCGGCTAACGCCTCAGCATGTTGAGACAAAGTCGAAACATCTAAATCATATTGAGGATATGTAATATCCGAAACATCTAAACCTTTATTTATGATAAAACATATTTTGCCTCAAGGCTCTGCCTACAAAAGTATCACATATTCTTTAAAATCGTATATTGTCTGCTCAATTCTCCATCAGTTATATCCTTTATCGTTTTAGTTGGTCTGTCTGTATAACTTGGCATTTTGCCTTCAATGCCTTGTCTTACTACTCTTTTGTATTCCTCAAAGTCTAGTAATGTTTTATTTGGTAATGGTAACATTAACGATTCTTGTGCTAAATGACATCTTGCACAGCCTGTATCTGTAAAGGCTAAAATGTTTGCTTTTGTCTTTTGTATAACTTGTCTCTTATCGTTTAAATCTTTTTCTTTTATTTCCACTTTGTCTTTTAAGACTTGTAAAACAATTTGTATGTCTGCTATGTCGTTTTTAATGCTCGTTAAAGAAGTGAAATTACTATAAATAACATATCCAAACAATACAATAAACGCATAAAATAATTTATTGTTATTTTTATTTTCTTGTGTATCTTGCATATACGCCTTTCTTATTCACTGCTGACTTAATTCGCCTTTTGGTATGTATTTACATAGCCTACTGCAAATAGTAGAATCTGTTTTTTGTCTATCATTAGAATCTAACCACAAATTAGATTCTATTTAGATTCTATTTTAGACTTCAGTTTGTGTTTGATTAGATTCTTCAGTCATTTTACTTTGTAAAACTCCTTCAGAATGACGGATTCTGTCATGTCCTGTTTTGTCATGTTGCCTTTGTCTGTCATGTTGAGGGCTTAAGCCCGAAACATCTCTATTCTTCGGCTAACACCTCAGAATGACGAATTCTGTCATGTTGAGACATAGGCGAAACATCTTGAGTTGCTGGATTAGTTTTCGTCATGTTGAGCGTTAGCGAAACATCTTGCGAATGCGAAACATCTACATCATATTGAGGATATGTAATATTCGAAACATCTAGTTTATTATCAGATGTAGATAAGCTCATTTTATCATGTGAGGTTTTTGTTTCATTATCATATTTACCAAGCTCTTTTTCTTTTACATTTTGTGTTTCATAGAAAAAATCATCTTCTTTAAAGGTATCGCCATATCGCTTTTGCATGAGTTTATATGCCTCTAGCTTTAAGGCTACCCATATAAGAATGGTTATGTTAAAAGGTGCTGAACCTATGATAATAATTGCAGTCATTTTAATACTTTCATATTGGCTTAAATATTGAGAGGAAAAAGCACTGACAACACTCCAAGTAATAAGTATTGAAATAAAAAACTGCATAGCTGCCATAAAAGCTAAGTATCGCCATTTCACATTATTATCTTCATCTACAAAATAATGAATACCACGTGTTAAATATTGCAATCCATAAAACACAGCGATACTAAAAAGTGGGATTAATACGAAATAATAATAATTACTTATGACTTGTAACATCTTATATATCCTGTTATATAGCATTTGTTGACCTTTTATTTAGATTCTTAAACATGACTGGAGTCAATAGTTAGATTCTATTTTAGATTCTATTTATTAGATTCTTCAGTCGTTTTACTTTGTAAAACTCCTTCAGAATGACGGGAGTCATGTCCTCTTTTGTCATGTTGAGCGTTAGCGAAACATCTAAGAATATTCAAGACGTCATGTTGAGGATATGCAATATCCGAAACATCTCTGTGCGAAACATCTAAACCTTTTCTTGTCATGACTAACCTCTATTTTTAGATTCTTCGGCTAACGCTTCACACATGACGTCTTTTATGTAAAACAAAAACATGATTCATTCTCTGTTATATAATCTTTAAACAATGGCTCTGTATCTATGCTCTCTAAATACTCGAATTCTTTTTGTTGTAAAGATAAGGTTTTGTAAGGAATCCATGTTTGATTAACACAATTAAGCTCTTTTGCCCTTATTTCCCATTCAAGCATTGTGTTAAAATACTTAGGGTAATGCTTATAAAGCATATATAAGCTTCTTTTGCTTTGCTTAGGACAAAAAAAGCAACCTGTGCGTTTAAAGTGATTGTATAAGGGATTATGGATACCTCTTTGTTTTAAGAAGTTATCGACTTCTAATTCGTTCATTTTCCATTCATGCAAGGGATACCTAGCTATTGCATAATCAAGATTAGAGATTCTACCCTTTTCAACCTCATTGTATGTATATCCAATTAAGGCTACATTCTTAAATTTATTTGGACTTTTATCTATAACAAATCTTTTAGTAGGATACACTTTTGTTTCTCTTGTGCAATACTCTTTACCTATTGTCTTAGGGATACCTCGCAATCTATCTTTATACATACCTTTTGCAATAGGTTTTTGAAAAGCCCATTTTTCTATCTCTTTACTAGAATCTAGCCTTGTAATGCTTTTGTTAAATTCTTTTTTGAGATAGCTATCAAGTTTATCAATATATTCATACATGTCCTCAAACTCGTATCCTGTATCGCAAAAGAGTATATAATCAAGAGTGTTTCCAAGCTCTAGCCATTTAACCACCATTGCTGTGGAATCACGTCCGCCTGATACATTTGCTATTATCATATTTTGCCTTTATAGTGTTGTGTTTTAGATTCTGTGGTAGAATCTGTTTTATCAGTCTTTTCAATAGGCGTGGTAAAGTCTTTTACTTCTGCATCTGCCACCTCTTTTGTGAGATTAGACTGCCCGTATTGCTCTTGTTTGGTGTGGACTTGGGTCAAAGATACGGGGCTTAACTCCTCTAGCTCCAAAGAATAGATTTTATTGCCATTTACGATATTTTCTTTAATCGTTATCAGGGCATTTGTATCCTTGCCATTTATACTAAACTCACTATTAAATCTATGTATAGCCTTTATGTCTTTACTCTTATTCTTATCTTCGTTCGTGCTTTTAAGTATTGCATTCTCGAATAATTCTTTGATGTGTTCCCCTGCTGTAAAATGTTCCTCTTTAGTGTAACCATTGGGTATACTTTTATCTACTGCTTTTTTACTAGATATTTTGCCTATTCCTGTGCTTGAGATTTGGGCTGTTATGTTTGTATTTTTGTTGGTAATATCCTTATTTATAAGATTTTTTAATTTAGCCCTTATATTTTTTCTCAGTTCTGTTAGGCTTTTACTTGTACTTGTGTTGAATTGAATAGTTTCTTCTTTTGTTTTAGCATTTTGAAAATTGATGTTTTTATTTTGGTTTGCCTCTCCCATCTCTCTTTTTATCTTAGCTATGAATGGGTCTTGTGTATGTAAAAGCTCGTGTAAGTCTTTTGTGTTAGTAACAATGTTTATATTATCTTGTGTGAGTTTTGTAATAGTATTGTCTTGGTTA
>CASFZH010000088.1 GCA_949299115.1 uncultured Helicobacter sp.
TCGCCCAATGTTTTCATTAATAGCTTTCCCCATAGCTCCTAATTCGTCGTTTGCACGGATTGTGATGAGACTCGGTTTTACATTTTCGTGGTTTAGGAAACGGAAGAAGGTGGTGAGAGTATTAAGTATAATTGGCAAACGGATTCCCACAATCTTGCGTATACAAAAATAGATAACAGACAATACAACTATTAAAAATATAGCCGATGCAATCCATACCAAAATAATGAGATTATCAAGTGTTTGCAACACCGCTTTTCTTGGTGTCGTTACTAAAACAGACCAATGACTTGTATCATGTAATGTTACAAATGAATATACGCTTGCATAACTTGCCATACCTGTGGTTGCTACATAATCATCAAATATATTATTTTCATGATTCTTGATAGCATTTATTACTTTTTTTGCTTCTAATGCCTTATTGATTTCTTGTATATTTTGCAAAATGAGGGATGGATTGCTATGAATAGCTACTGTACCTTGCTCATTTAGCAATACTCGCAAGTCACCTTCATGTAAATCTAGTTTGGGATCTGTTAAAAAACGGGTAATGTTAGCAAAATCGATACTAAGACCCACAATGCCAATTAGTTGATGATTGCTATTAAAAATTGGTGCAGCCATATTAAGCCCCACAAATTCATTACCCGTGAAGTTATTTTTTGTGGGGATACCTACAAAAATGTTACGACTATTCTTACCTCGACCGGAAGAATTAAGTATTTCCGTAATTAAAGGCATGGTTAGCAAACTATCATTTGCGATAACACGTGATGTTGTATTAGCCGTTGGTCCATCGCTATGATAGAGAGCTATAAACTTATTATTACGGGTTTTATAGTCAACCATATTTTCAAATTCTTCTGGCGTATTAAGAATATACAAAAAAGCATACGTCGCATAGCCGCTATTATCAAGTGTGTTTTTAATAATACTTTCTATATTTGTGAATCTTATAGATTCCATTGGAATGTGTTGAAAAATTTCATTAATTGAACTACTCATAACCCCTGTTAATGTAATTGTTTCATTAAATATTTCTTTCATGTGATTTGCATAATACATAGATGCATACGTAAGCGTATCTCTCGTGCTTTCAGATATATTGTGAGAAACTCTATTCGTAATAATTACAACAAAAATAATAATGCCAATAATAAACGTAACACTTACAGATAAAAGAATTTTTGAGTTAATACTCAAAGAACTAAACCATTTCATTTTAAAATTCTCCCTAAATATATAATATATATTGAATAATCTAAATATTTTTGTTACAAAAATTGAGATTAAGTATTATAGATTCAAAAAAAAATTAACTCAAATAAAAGAAATGTATAGTTTTTTCTAAAAATTATAGATTAAAGTATAAAAAAGTAACCAATTATTATTTGAAGAATTATAAAGCGAATGTATCAAATGATAAGAGTGTTAATCCACTATAATTATTAAAATATATGCTGTTAAAATTACATGTAGGTATAATATACTCACATTAAAAAAATATGAAAAGTGTCGATATTAAGACGAATAACGATAATTTTATGGAATGCAAATTTCTTATAGAATTTCGAATTAATGTAGTTAGGAGAAAACCATGGCAGGTAAAATCACCTCTCTTGGACTTGGGAGTTCGGTTTTAAATTCAGATGTTATTGATAAACTACGCAAAGCCGATGAAGATAATGTTGTCAAGCCGGTTGAAAGAAAGATGGAGCTTAATATTGAAAAACAAAAACAGCTTGCTGAAATAACAACTTCTCTTGCTACACTTAGAGGTCATGCCAAGACATTAGCCGATTATTCTACATTTCTAAATAGGAACGTTAGTGTATCCGGAGATTCTGTTAAAGCTACTGCAGCCGCTGGTATTCCTGTGCAAAATGTAAATCTCGAAGTTAAGAATCTAGCAAAGGGTGATATAAATGAAGTTGGTAAAAAGTTTGTTTCAAGAGACGAACCATTTAGCAATGAAGATGCAACGTTAGATTTTTATAGCAACGGTAGCAACTATAAAGTGCAAATTAAATCAGGTATGACTTTGGGTGAAGTCAGCCAAGCAATTACAGATGCCACAGATGGAAAAATCATGGGAGTTGTAATGAAAATTGGCGGTGAAAAACCCTATCAGCTTATGATAAATTCAAAAGAGACTGGTGAAAATAATAGAATCTATTTTGGTTCTATATTAAAATCCGAAAAGATAACAGACCAAGATATTAGCATAAATGGTGAACAAGATTTTTACGTGGAATTAATGGGTAATGATGGGGCTATGCACAAAGTAAGCCTAACATTAGACCTTGCAAATTCAACACAAGAACGTTCCGAATTATTTCGTAATGCCCTAAAACAAGCTATCAATAATAATGAATTTACCAAAGGCTTGATAGAGAATGGAGATATAAATATAGGTTTAGCCGAGGGGGGAAGAACGCTAATCATTAATGATAAAAGAGGGTTTCGAATCAATGTCGGTGGAGATAAAAAAGGAGATTTAGGGTTTGTGCAAACAGAAACGCAAAATAAAGATTTGTATTCTAGCAATGTTGAGGTAAAAGAAGGGGCATTAAATGGAAGTTTTCAAATCAATGGCACAACCGTTGATTTATCAAAAATTACAAAAAAAGAAAACACTGCCGAACAGAATGCCGCCGCAGTGGTGGAAGCCATTAATCAAATTAACGGATTGCATGCGAGTGCTACAAATAATAAAATTTCGCTTAATACAGATGATAATGAAATTAATATTGTGGCAACTTCGGCACAAGATTCAGAAGCTCTTGCCAATGTTGGTTTAAAAGTTGGAAAATACAAAAGCTATTCGGCTTTGCAAAAATCTTTATTCAATATTAAAAACGTGCAATCTGCAACAGATTCGGAATCTTTATACAATGGTGCGACAATTAAAAGACCAAGCAATACAATAGATGACATTGTTGGCGGTTTAACCATTGACTTGCAAAAAGTATCCGAAGAAGGCAAAGCAGATATAATTAGCATTACACAAAATACTGAAGAGATAGTAAAAGAAGTGCAAGAATTTGTAAAAGCATATAATGAAGTTGTGCCAAAACTTGATGCAGTTACAAAGTTTGACCCGGATACAAAAAGAGGTGGCGTATTTAATACAGAATCTATCATTCGCTCTATTCGCCCAAATCTTAATCAAGCTATTACTCAAAATATTACAAGTGGATTAGAAGTAAAAAGTCTCATGGATTATGGAATCAGTCTTAATGATAAAAGTGTGATGTCTCTTGACATTGGCAAACTTACAAGTGCTATTAGTGCTGACCCAGAAAAGGCGAAAGAAGTCTTTTATGGTGGAGAAAAGAAAGATAGTTCAGGAAAATTTACGAGATATGATGGAATTTTTACAAAAGTAAATTCAGTTTTAGCCGATTTATTAGAAGGTGGAAATGCTAAGTTAAAGACTTTTGAGCAAACACTTGATAGAGAATTAAAAAACTATAATTCAGAAAAAGATAAGGCAAAGAAAATGCTTGATGCAAGATATGACACAATGGCACAGAGATTTGCCTCTTTTGATGAACAAATAGCGAAAGCCAACAACTCTTTCAATGCTGTTCAAATGATGATTGACCAAGCCGCCGGTAATAACGACAAAAAGAAATAAGGAGCAAGTTATGAGAGCATTTAATGCCCATAATATGTATCAACAAAACTCTGTCAGTGTAGAGAGTCCTGCGAAATTGATAGAAATGTTGTATGAGGGTATCTTGAGGTTTTTAGGTCAGGCACGTAGGCATATGGAAAATGAAGATATAGAAAAAAAAATTTACTATATCAATCGGACAACAGATATTTTCACGGAATTGCTTAATGTTTTAGATTATGATAGAGGTGGTGAAGTTGCCACTTATCTTACAGGGCTATATACACACCAAATTAAACTCTTAACACAAGCTAATATGGAAAATAACGTTGAAAAAATAGATATAGTTATGAATGTAGCAAGAGGGTTGTTAGAAGCATGGCGTGAAATACATCAAGAGGAATTAGGAAGACAACAAGCTTAAGCAATAAAATAACTCTAGGCAATATTCTGTGGTATTTTTTGCTAAAAATTTGAATACAAAGTCATTCATTGACACTTTTTGAGCGGTTTTGTAATATTGCCTTCATTATCCGCTTTAAATCCACACATTAAATATTCCAATATACATAAATAACACTTATATATTGAATTTGCTAGAATTATTGTTAACATAATTTTAGTCTTTTGAAAATCTTTTATGTATAAAAGTCTCCTAAATATCTCATACTTCTTGCAATAATATCCACAAATAGAAACTTGTATGGTTTAGATATTTTGTTCTAAGGCATTGATAAAATCGCTCATATACAAGTTTTTATATGTGAATGTTCGTAACAAAACACAGAATCACAAGAGCACAAGCACCATAATTCTACTTACACCAAGATGATTTGACATAATAATACACAGTTGCATCCAAATCAAAATAAAAAATAAATGCTTTAATATTGTGTAGATGAAAGTTTTGAGAGATTTTATGAAATCAAA
>CASFZH010000089.1 GCA_949299115.1 uncultured Helicobacter sp.
GATTGATTTTCCATAGTTTGTGCTAAAGATATGAGTTTGGAATCTGCTAGGACCTTTGCTGGGGCTATTTCCCATTGATTTTTGACTTCTTGCAGGGCTAATTCATATTCTTGCTTTAATTTTTCTTTCTTCAAAGGGCTTTTTTCTCTTAAATATTTTACTAAAGCGGGTTTAGCCTTCTCTTCCCAAATCTTCTCGCTTTTCTTATCTGCTATTAAGGAATTTTCTAAGAAAGAAACCATGTTTATAATATCATCGTCTATATCCCCATACAGCATATTTCTATTATCTTGTGCATTAACCTTATCGGTTAAAAGATTCCCTGTGAAATTGCCTATGCCTTGCTTTGCCTTTTTAACCCCCCAAAGACTTATATCTTTTAAGACTTGTACTCCCATATCTGCTACATTCTTAGTTGCCTGCCATGCCCCTTTATTTTGTCCTAAGTCATTTACAAGCTCATTAAAGGCTTTTTTTGTGTTGCTAGATTCTATTTCATTGGCTAAAAAATCGTGGTATTCTTGTGGTTTTGTGTCTCTTGATAAAGAGTTCAAATTTGTTGGAGTATTGTGTTTATTGAGTTCAGTATTCATGTCTTTTGTGAGATTGTCTAGTTTTAAGAGTTGCAAAGCATTTTCTACGTTTAAGCCCTCTTGCCTTTGAGCTTTATTGTTTGTATTCTCACCTTTATCATATTTGCCTAAGAGATTATTTCCCCACGCACTTAGCGTATTTTCCTCTTTGTCTTTCTTGTATTCTTTATCTAGGAAGTCTCGTTGTTGCCTCATAAAGTCTTGTATCGATTGTGTATTGGAATCTTGTGCCTTATCTTGTGTTGTATTTGGATTAGAATTCTCTTGTGTATCCTCTTGTGAAAGTCCAACATGCCCACCCTTAGCATAAAAATCAGCTAGACTTTTAAAATCTTTGATTCCATTGTTTTTTATCACATCATATTGTTGGTATCTGTCTAAGAGTGTTGTGTATTCTTTGCTTTTCTCTCCGTATCTTTGCTTTGTGGTTTCTAGGCTTGTAACAATCTTATCTAAAAGCTCATGCCTTTTTGTTAGCTCTTTATAATCTGTATCAGCGTTTTCATCATAAGTATTATAAAGATTATATTTATTTTGCATAGCTAATCTATGAAACTCAAATTCACGTGCATCTTGTCCAAATGCTCGATAAATTCGTGCATGCCTACTAGAATCTAAATACGAATCAAGACTTGCTCTCTCTTTAGCTACTCTTAAAGCGTTGATATTGTCTTGTTTTTCTTTAGATACTGCATTATTATTTCCTGTGCTTTCTTCTTTAGGATAGAAACCATGAGTTTGGCTTTGATTCTGTATTTGTATAGCTTTAATACCATTACTTGTATCGATACTTTGGGCTTGAGATTGATTCTGTTTGCTTGATTGTAAAAAGTTTGTTGCAAAGGGATTTATATTTGGTGTGTTTATGTTAGCGTTTTGATTTTGACTTTGGTATTGCTCTAAATGTACGCCATTGCCTACATATCTTTGGGCTTGAGATTGATTCTGATTAGTTGTATAAAAAGGCGAATGTGTTGTTTGTCGAGTCGCTATATCTTTGGGATTTTTGTCATGATTAGAGGGCATTAAGCTAGAAATATCTTTTAGAGATGTAGCATTTTGGTTTTGATTCTGTATTTGTGTAGCTTTAATGCCGTTACTTGTATCGATACTTTGGGCTTGAGATTGATTCTGTATTGCATTGTTTGGATTTTGAGTTTGTGTTTGTTGCAAAGTATTTTGTGGAATTTGTTTTACAAGATTTATTCCTGCTAAGTCTTGGAGAACAGATTGTGTGAGTTTATCGTCTAGTTGTGCTTGCGTGTTAGTAAGATAATTGTAAGAAAAAGGAGTATAGTTATATCCCATATATTAAACCTTTTGTTTTTTATATAATGGTAATGAATCATTGTATTTTTTGTAAATGTCGGGAAATGTAAGTGTAAGTCTTAACAGAAGAAAGGACCACAGACTTAACGTACATGAATGACTCCTTATAAGGTCCAAGATGAAAATGACTTTTTGAAGGAAATTATGGAAACAATACTTTTCTCTTTATCTGTCTCTGTAGATGTTTGCTTACGCAAAGCACGACAAAAACTCTAGTCATGACTAGAACGAATGTGAAGAATCTCATAATAGAGATGTTTCGCTAACGCTCAACATGACGTCTTATCTGTGGAGAGATAACAAAATAAAATTAAAAGAACACATCTTGGACCTTGTAAAGAAACTCTAATCTAAGGCTTACGCCTTATTAAAATCTATAACTTTAATATCTTTACTGATTAAGCAGTAAAGAGGATTCAAAAAAAGTGTACTATACTTTGGAGTTTAATATTATAAAAATATTTATAGCCCTTGTTTAGAGTTGGCTCACTTTAAATACTTAAAGCTTTGGCTATAAATAAGATTTTCTTGTCATATTGAGACAAGAAACACGTCATGTTGAGACGAAGTCGAAACATCTAAACCTTTTGTCATGTCTTTCGAATGTGAAGAATCTAAACCTTTATTTTTTAGATTCTTCAGTCGTTTCACTCCTTCTAGTCGTGACGCATTCTGTCATGTTGAGCCTTTAGGCGAAACATCTACGTCATGATTAGAGCGTTAGCCGAAATATCTTATCTTTTAATTTTAGGCTCTTCGGCTACAGCCTAAGAATGACGTAAAAACAAAGCTAAACTATCTCAACAAATAATACTCTATACGCATCATATCCCATATTATTGGCATCCATAATACAAAAATTTAAAAAGGCTTGTCCTACTTGTACTGCTCGTATTTCCACATTGTCATCATTTTGAATAAAGGTAATATTCTCACTTGTGAATTGATTAGGGTCATAATTCATAAAATTATTAGTAAATACCTGCCAAGTATCTTTACTCGCTGTAACTGAAATAGTTTTGGTTTCTCCTATTTGCATAGTTATCTTTTCAAGGGATAGAATGGATTGTTTGTCTATACCAATACCTTGCATTGTAAAGCCATCTGTGGATTTTGGGATAGTTTGTATCCATTCTTGTGGGATTGGATTATGAGAATCTTGATTTGTATTAGAATCTTGTGGTGGCTGTATTCCATTATTGCTATTGCCTTGATTACCATTATTTTGGCTTGAATCTTGATTAGTATCGCCTTGATTCCCTGCTTCATTATTATCTTGGTTAGAATCTGTATTTGTATCGCCTTGATTCCCTGCATTATTTTGCGGTTTGTTAGGAATAGTTGGGATATGGGCTGTTATGTCGTTATTCTCGCCTATTTCTATTTGTAGATAACTCACATCTACTGCTCCACCACTGCCTACAATGACTTCTACTTCCTCATTAGGCTGTAAATAAAAAAATCCTAGCTTTATTTGACCGACTAGTCCATGTAAGATAAGATTTTTTGTAGCAAGACTTTGTTCAAAACTACGTGTTGTTGTTGTATATTTCAAATCCCCCCAATCCCAACTACTATTTTTACCCTTCCAACCAATAATACTTTGCACTTGTCGTTTATCTGTTGCCCCTTTACCACTGCCTAAGCCACCATGCACACTCATTTTGTCGCCAAAGCTACTAGGATTCCCTTGTAAGCCATCTAGTGTTACCCAATTTAATATGTTAGAGTATTCACGATATGGTCCATATTGATATTCTTTGAATGGATTGCCTCCTACTCCATTTGGAGGTTCTATAAAACCTACTCTTTGCCATACACTATCCCAACCATAATCAGTCGTATCGCCACCTCTGCCACCTTGCAAGAATACTATGGCAATAGTGCCTTCTTTTGGGGCAATAAACTTGCCATTTTGTCTAAAACAAATATGTTTAAAGACTGCTCGACTTGCCTTTGAATGCGTAAGAAATTCATTTACAAACTTTTCTATAAAAGCTACTTGTGGTTCTTTTGGAATCCATGTATATTCTTTCTTACTATTTTCCTCAAATTGCTGTGTATATTGGTCTCTTTTTTCTGCAATAGTTGATACTTGTATTTTTTTCATACATTAAACCTTTTATTTTTAATGAAAAAATACTATAAATGCAAATAATTACAATAGCGGGAGATTATTCAAAATCCTTAGTATGAAAGCTCGTTATTTATGTTAATATACAAAAATAATTGTATTTACAATTTATACTTTAAAAAATCTTAGCACATAGACAAATGTATGCACTTGGACCAAGTAAGAATCCAATAGAAGCTGTTTGATTATTACCATTAGTGTGATTTGGTTTTGTGGTTGTATTAGTGTTGTGTTTTGCTGTAATATCCCACGCCACATTTTAAGCGGACAAAATTTTACAATCTTAGTGTAGATTCTAGGAATTTCTTGTTTTATTTTTCAGCATTCTTATAGAAAGTCTTTGCGAA
>CASFZH010000090.1 GCA_949299115.1 uncultured Helicobacter sp.
TTGATTCGCTAGCTCAGCAGGTAGAGCACAACACTTTTAATGTTGGGGTCTTGGGTTCGAGCCCCAAGCGGATCACTCAAACAAAAAGCAAAACAATGAAAACCGCTGATAATCAATCATTATCAGCGGTTTTTCTTTTTATCCATACTGCAAATTGAAGCAGAATACCGCATCTTACTGGAGGTGAAATAGGTGGACTTAATTTCCACATAAAAACAAGTCCACCTAATTGGATTATATTTCACTGATTCTCTGCGTTTTGCATAAAACAAACTCTTTTCAAAACATGTATTTTTACACCATCAAAAAAAGAAGAGTATGGCAATGCAAAGAAACTATTTTTTTACGGTATTGTTTTTCCTGAAGAAATCAAAGCTGCTTAAAAATGGAGAAGCACCAATCTGTATGCGTATCACAATAAACGGAAAACGTGCAGAGGTACAAATCAAGCGAAGTATAGATGTTACAAAATGGAATACGCAAAAAGAATGCGCGATTGGCAGGGAAAAGAAGTATCAAGAAATAAACCACTATCTTGATACGATAAGAACTAAAATCCTCCAAATTCACCGTGAACTTGAGCAGGACGGTAAACCTATTACAGCAGATATTATAAAAAATATCTATTATGGAGAACACTCTACTCCCAAAATGCTGCTTGAAGTATTCCAGGAACACAATTCGGAATATCGGGAATTAATGAACAAGGAATATGCCGAAGGTACTGTACTTCGATACGAACGTACAGCAAGATATTTGAAGGAGTTTATCAGTGAACAGTATAAACTGGCTGATATTCCATTAAAATCAATCAACTATGAATTTATAACCAAATTCGAACATTTCATTAAAATACAGAAAAACTGTGCGCAAAATGCGACAGTGAAATATATGAAGAATTTAAAGAAAATCATCAAAACTGCATTGATAAAGAAGTGGATAACTGATGATCCGTTTGCAGAAATACACTTCAAACAGACCAAGTGTAACCGTGAATTCTTAAACGAAATGGAACTTCGCAAAATCATCAATAAAGATTTTGATATTCAACGATTACAAACCGTAAGGGACATATTCATCTTCTGTTGCTTCACCGGTTTGGCTTTCACAGACGTAAAGAATCTGAAAAAGGAACACCTTGTACAGGCTGATAATGGTGAATGGTGGATAAGAAAAGCAAGGGAAAAGACCGATAATATGTGCGACATTCCATTGTTGGATATACCAAGACTTATTTTAGAGAAATATCAGTCAAATCCAATCTGCAATGAAAAAGGATTATTACTTCCTGTTCCCAGCAACCAACGAATGAACAGTTATTTGAAAGAAATAGCTGATGTATGTGGTATTCAGAAGAATCTT
Organism: uncultured Helicobacter sp.; assembly: GCA_949299115.1. Classification (GTDB taxonomy): domain Bacteria; phylum Campylobacterota; class Campylobacteria; order Campylobacterales; family Helicobacteraceae; genus Helicobacter_A. The sequence goes on from CASFZH010000090.1 coordinate 1,363, forward strand.
TCCACACATATTGCAAGACATACATTTGCATCACTGGCTATTGCAAATAAGGTTTCCTTGGAATCCATTGCCAAAATGTTAGGACATACTGACATTCGTACAACTCGTATTTATGCCAAAATAATGAATTCCACCATTGCCAATGAAATGAAAGTATTGCAAGATAAATTTGCAGTACAAAATTCTTTAATCAGAAATTTACGATAATATATTAACAAACTCTACAAATATTACCGGTTTAGCGATATTTTACTATTTGCAAATCGTTAGAAATCAAGTTCAAATAGGCACATAAAGACCGCCCCTTTTTATAATGTACGGCCATATTACAACATGGCCGTACATTATAATTTTAATAAGTATTAGAAAATGTAAATCAGCTGCGCGATCGTTAATATACACTAGCCACCGCCCTACTCAAAAGTGTTTGCGACACTGATTGCACACATAGCAAAGAGGATTCTTCCATTCCTTGTCATTTTCTTATTAGATATAAATTTAAAAATAAATACAAATGTCAACAAAAACAATCCACGATGAATTAGTAGTACCATAAAACATGTCAAACTGACATATATTAAGTTTAAATAAAATTTGGCACAATTTTAGTGATATAATGGTATAACTAATAAAATATTTATTATGCTACTGATGACATATGACTTAGTTCAAAATGGTGATAACCAATTAAACACTGAAATAAAAAAAGATTTAATCCAAAAAGGATGGAGAGATAGTGTAAGTTATAAAGTGAAATCACGTAATTATCCAGTGCAAGATTCTGCACCAAGTACAACACTATGGAAAGAAAGTGACAATCCAAAAGAAGGATGTATAGATTTTAACAATGTATGTTATAAGTATAACATCTTACATTTAAAAGAGAGAAGACGAGCCATAGGAAAGGTTATATGTGTCAACTTTAATAATAGCGACAATTTAAAATTATTGTAATCACATTGAGATAAAAATGTTTAAAATCAAACTTCAAAACATCAAAGGGATTAAAGAAATGGACTTCCCTTTCCCTGAAAGAAAAGGCGTATATGTTCTCACAGGTGCTAATGGCAGTGGTAAAACTTCATTGCTTGTGGCGTTGTGCAGACTTGGTGACAAAATGGCATTCACTCATTTTAAAGTTAACAACAGTAAATCAGGAAGTATTCAAATAGATACCTACAAAGATTCTTCCATAACTTATTGTATGGATAAAGAAGAAGTAAGATATCAAAGAAAAGGAAAAAGATGGGTACCAAGTCCACGTACAAACAGTAATATAATAGCAAAATTTCCTTTTACAAATACATTATTTGTATCTACAACCGGTGGACGTTTTTTTTCTCAGGAACTAATTAATATAAATCGAGCTACATTAACTACAGTTGATTCTGATATGATTGAGGCAATGAATGACATATTAGGGACAACTAAATTTAATAATTTAAAATTCATAACAGTAAAAAGCAAAAGAGGTAGGCAACAACAATTACATCGTAGTAATAAACTATACGTTATAAAGGACACGAACAATAATATTTATTCAGAACAAAACTTTAGTTTAGGAGAAAGATTACTTCTTAATACACTTGATTTATTACAAAACATAGCTCCTAAGACCCTACTGCTTATTGATGAAGTGGAATTATCATTGCATCCTATTGCACAAATTAAATTCTATGATTTTTTAAAACGTCAAGCAAGTACAAAGAATTTAGCTATTGTTATCTCGACACATTCCAGTTCTCTTATTAAACATGCAGACTACAGGTTGTTTTTGGAAAAAAATGATAATGGAGTAGTTTCAATCGTAGAGAATTGCTATCCTTCTTATATTCTACGAAGTGTATCGGCTATTGAAGACCGATGTCCAGATTTTGTTTTCTTTGTAGAAGATGAAATGGCATCTGAATACCTACAATCAGTAGTACAGAAATTCCTTAATGATACACATCATATATTAGATTACAAAATAATTCCAGCAGGAACTTATGATCAAGTTATCAGAATAACACAATCATTTCCTGCATTAAGTTTTGAAAAAAAAAGAGTTCAAGCATTTTTAGATAAAGATGCAGAAGACTCCTTTAATAATTTAAATGCTAAAGGAAACGATAGAACAGAAGCAGAAAACAAAAAATATGATTTATTCCGAAACAACTTTAATAATATCACTTATCTAAGTATAACGCCAGAATTGGGAATTTGGGAATGGATTGAAAAAAATCCACTGAATTTTAAAGAATATTTCGACAAATCTTTCGGAAGCCAAAGTTTCAATATGGTTGAAATTATATCTCAGACAACAGCTGAAGAGATTGGTAATAAGAGTGGGAATTTACGCCATTGGGCAAAAGGATGTTTCAAAAATTTTACGGAGAAAATCAACTCAACAAACCCAACAATATCAAAGGAAAATATAGTTAAATGTATGATTAAGTGCTATGTAAAGCATAATTACAATTTAGATTATCTAAAGAGTGTTTTTTGTCCAATTTTTAATAGGAGTTAAATTAAACTGTGTCAGCAAAGAGTAAAATATTAACTTTGCTGACACAGTTTTTTTATGAAAAAAGAATTTGATTTTGAGAGAATCAAGAACAAAGCAATTGTTAACACTACCTTAAATAGATAATTACTATAAAATTTAATAGAACCAATATTAATGTTTCTCATTCTATTATTATAGATTTTAGTATTTAAGTCATAAATCTTAATTTTATCATAAAAACATTACACCTTAATTCAGAATTTGAAATCTATGTATATAGAAACATTTAATACATGAATTTATTAATAGTGTAAATAAACTGTGCCATATATTATTTCTCTGTAGAGTAACTCATCGTCCTAGAAACATCTAGAACCAATGGACGTCCCCATAACGATAAGTGTAAAATCACAATATTAGAATTGCTCTCATACTTTATGGCTAATTATTGTGAAATTATAATCCTGTTAGCCAGCGACATAACCAGAATCTTCCGTATACTACGATATACAAGATAAAACAACTTTATTTTTTAATTATTTTTACTTCAATAAAAAATCACTCTAAAAAACATCAAAAGAGTATCACAATATTTAAGTATTTAATATTCTCAAAAAATCCATTATTTCATTTCTTACAGCAAATATCGCCCTTTGCCACTGACTGTGCAAGGCGGCCCTGTCGGGCTGGTTGGCTGGAAAAAAATCATCCTCGCT
>CASFZH010000091.1 GCA_949299115.1 uncultured Helicobacter sp.
ATTAATTATTATTTGTTAGTTAGAGTATGGATTTTAGTAATAATAGTATCTTATTGTAATCTTAGATAGTAGTCTGATTGTATTAGCTTTATATGTTTTTTTGTTTCATTGGTATTCTATCATTGGTAGTTTTATTTTTGTGTGAATCTCAATAAGCTTTGATAATCATATACTTCCTTTGTATAAACGGGTACTATTCTTTGTAGTTATACTGTTTTTAGTTTGATTTCATGAATTTTTAGCATTTGCTCTTAGTTTTAAACTTTTTTTGTTGTTATAAATTATATCAAACTCCTTATCCACAATAGCATATTTCTACACCACCAATATATCATATACTACATGGCTACATATACTATCATATAGATATACACCATATACTAAGATTATGCTATGAAGTGCCATATACCACGCATTCTTACTATGATAAGATTCTTAATACTTTAAAAATAGAATTTCATTCTATTTTATAAAACATATATAGAGTATTTAATTCTCTTTGCTTAAAAATTTTGTATCAATTTTATTCTATTTTATAAAACACATATAGAGTATTAGTAAGATTCTTGAGAATGTATCAATATAGAATCGTATCACAAGTGATACCTAGAATGTTGTTATTTCCGAACACATTAATGAACAGCTTAAGCCTTATTCACATAGCAATACATAATAATTTATATAGCAATAATTCCTGCACAATACAATACATTATTACAAATAAGACAAATAAGCTAAATGTAACATTAAATACAGAAATGTATTCAAAATACATGTTTTCTATTATATATAAATGAATATATTTATATACAATGATGAAGTTAAAATTAAATTTGGAGTTAAGATGAATCATTAAAATATAATAATATTGTTATTATTGTTTATTGATAAATCTGTATTGATTAACATGTGTTACATAGAGTTTTTTTATGTATAGACTTTTGTCTATACATTTATCAATATGAATGGTACAAATACTATAAATGATATGATGTGATATGATATGATTTTATTTATAAACATAGTAAAAGTCCTATTTTATGCGTGTTTATAAGTGTAGATTGAAATACTATATTATTGCTTAAAGATACTTAGAATACTAAACCTCATACAATCACTAACCCAATAAATGATGTTTTATAGAGTCCTATATTACAAGTTATATCCTATAAAGTAATGTTTCATAGAATAGAGTATATCTTATAGAATGAACCCCGCATTAACCCATGCAAAAGAGTGATTCATAGGCAGCATGTGCAATAGAATCTCATTATAATATTAGAGTTTTGAGAATCATGTATCTTGTATTTCTATATCTATCACATACCATTATAATCCTCAATCTCTGCATCTATTCTGTATCTATCATATACCTACCAAAAATCTTAAAAAAGTGTAGAATGAGTACAGAACTTAACAATTTATAATCTATAATTTTTTGGAATCATTTTTAAGATTATAGTAAGGTTATAGTAATGTGGATGACAAATATTGTTACTGGGAATTTTCAAAATCAATACCGTATCACAAATAAATTTGCAGATTACAAAGGAAATATTGATATTGAACTTTTTACAAGTGAATTGTTTCAACAACTTGCTTTAGTAACATATAAAGACAATACCCAAAATATCATATACCAAGAGGTCATGACACAAAGATTCCATTATATTGAAAGTGAGGTAATTGCCCATATCCCTTATTGTGTAATTAATGAATGCAAAAGAGCTCTTATTTGTGGGACATTAAATGCCGAGATTGCTCATTTTTTATCATTCTATAATATTGCAGTGGATATGGTTGTGAGTGATAAAGAAGCATTGCATACCTTAAGTGGATTTTTACCAAATTTTAAATCAATCACACAAAATCCGCTTATTACTCTTGTTGATAATTTTATGAGTTTATCTCATCGTGATTATGACATCATTATCCATTTAGGGAATCCAAAGCAACATGAATTTGAAGCACTCACAAAGCTTGCCAACAAAAGCTTTATTATGATATTTCGCCTTCATAATCTGTATTTAGAGCCAAGTCTTGCACTCAATACCCTATATATTGCCAAAGATTTTGGACATATTCTTATGCCTTTTATGATTTCTGCTCTCACATCAAATTTTTATGCTTTTTTAAGCAATCGCTATCACCCTTTAGCAGATTTGCAATTACAAAAAAGTGATATGCTTGAAAATATGCAATTTTATAATTCTCATATTCATACAAGTGTTTTCCGACTTCCAAACATACTCACTCATATTACATCTTCATATGTAAAAAATTAATTATTGTATTTCTAATTTACAATATTGAGAATCATGGCTACATACTGTGTTTTTTACTACAAAAGCATATAATTTTTCCTTATTAACTATTTTTGCATATACAATACTTGCATTATTATAGACAAGGAATGAGTACAAGAATTGCGAGAGATTGCTGTTTCTTGGTAACAACTCATTCAGATTATTAACTTTGAGTTTGAGAGAATCGAAGCTATGAGTGTGCGTGTATGTAGGGATATGGGAGAGTAGCAACAAAAAAAGGATTTCTTTCTATAAATGGAATGAATGAGATTCTATTTTATAAAGTATTAAGAATCTCATTATAGCAAGAATGCTTGGTATTCATGGTATTTCATAGTATAATCTATGTATATTCTGAGAGGGAATGTAACTCTATAATTCACAAATAGATATTGTAAGAAAGAAAATACACAAGATTGTGATGAGCCTTATTATGCTCCATTATTTGTCAGAATCAAAAGATTTAAAGGAGGCAAAACACAAGCAAGATTCCATAAACCGTGATATTTTGCCTTTTAAGCAATATCTTAGTTAGGCAAAAGATTTAGCACAAAAACAAGACAAAAAACAGAGGCTATGTGGGAAATAGTAGAGACTTATAATGCTAAGTTGACTTAATAGCTTGTATCAGCATGATGTGTTATAGAGTATATCCATGCAGAGAGATTTTTAGATACTCTTGCCTGACAAATAATGGAGATGGATTGTATGCTATCACAAACTTTTTGCTTCACCCAGACTATGAGAAAAAGAACATGATAATATTGTCTAATGCTGCGTCTCATGCTGTAAAGATTGCAATCCCATTGCAAAAAAAATTCTGTATGAGTATCAAGAATTATAGAATCTAGTTTATTGTGTATTAGAGAGTGGAGATTATATAAGATAGAATGAAAGCCTCTTGGAGTGGCGAGAAGGTTTTTTACAAACAGCAAGTGATTGAGAATCCTTCATTATCCTAATAGTCTTAGATACATCGCTAGAAATATTTTTTGATACGTATATTGCACTATTATAAAGCAAGCAGTAAAATTCCCTCTTATTATACAAGATACATGGTAGACAAGATAGGCAAGATGATTACATTATCTGAGATAGCATACAAAATGAAGGAATAAATCCCTTCTAACCCACAATAAGCAACATAAGATTTGCATCATAAAAGATGATGCTAAAGAGAATAGGGGGCAGTATATCCATAGACACACAAAGGTAGATTTTTATCATTCTTCTAAGGATACTCTTGCCACATTAGATTGTGTCTCTATCAGATATTATGCATCTTGAGTTGCAAGAATGGTTACAATATATTGATTACGATAACTTAGAATTCCCCATAGCAATCCAATGTAGAAGTAGATTTATAGTAAGATTCTAAACCCTTTATTCACAATGCTAGTACTCTTTAAAGATAAGAAATCAACACAAGATATGTGAAAAGGGTATGTGCTATACGTTGAAGCTATAGAGCAAACAAGACTATGTTATGAGACGTTAAAGCATGTGATGAATGGATTCTAGTGAGATATTCACCATTGCGACATTTCTATGAGCCTAAAATGGAAGTGTTGGTTGATATTGAAGGTGATAAGAAATAGCAAGTTTGCAAGGTTATTGTTAAAAATAGGGATAAGAATCGTATCGAGCTGCGATATAAGGAGATGGCATTTTAGCATAACAAGATTCTACATTTCTCACAAATCCCCATGTCTATCAGCTTAAATGTTAGATTTTTGCAAGAGAAACTCTTATGAATAGACCAGCAAGAACAACATGCCTTTATTATTTTTTAGAGAAAAGAATGCAGTTTTTTTAAACAAGATGATTATAGAAATGCACAGCCTCTGATAAATACAATAGATTATGTGCTAAGATAATTACGAGACAATACTAATGCTAGGAAATA
>CASFZH010000092.1 GCA_949299115.1 uncultured Helicobacter sp.
TTCTCTCTGTGCTTTTTCTTTTTCTAGTATTGCCGTAGATTCTTTAGAGTTACATTCTAGCTTGATATTGAGACTAGAATCTAAGAGGGAGTAGTTAAGGAGAGTGAGCCTAGAGCCATTTAAAAACACATCTAAGGTGCTTAGGGAATTGTTAGATTCTCTATTATTATTTGCAGAAGTATATTCAAGCTCATCACTTGCTTGTAGATGATACACAGGCTTAGATTCTATAAACACTCCCTCTTTATCCAATTCACCAAAGAATAAAGGATTAGATTCTATCTCGCTAGAGCCTTGTAGTAAAAGACCAAACCAAGAGATATAAATATTCTCTATATCAGCAATCTTTGCTATCTCCATACAATCAATGCAATCATTTTCTTTCGCAAAATAAATCGCTCTATCTTCTAAGATTAAAAAATCATTACTAGAATATTGTATGCTTACATTTTGTTTCATTGCGATTCCTTTGACTTATGAGTGTAGCTCTTCTTTAAATACTACCCTATGAGTTTCGCCTTGCTCTATACAAAGACGAAATCTATCAATATAGGCGTTTAGACTAAAATCATCTAATCCATTTTGATAAATCTTGTATGTGCTTGTATTATAACCTAGAAAATAAGAAATATTTTTGAGACTTAATAGGCTGGTATTGTTGTGTGCGATAAGTCTGTAAGCCTGTGATTTTACTAGTGGGCGTAAGTAGCCTATATCAAGTTTATTTAGAGAATCTAAGGGAATATTTGTAAAATCATTGGCTCTAAGTGGCATAATGTATATTTGTTTATTTTCTGCAAAAGGCTCTAAGCCCTTATCTTGCAAAAAATCAATATCTTTAGATTCTATGAGATTTTGATAATACGCCACATCATCTAATACACAATCTATCGCCTCGCTTAGAGTCTCACCCCTTTTATGCAACAAAGAATAATGATACAGATTGCGTAGAAAAAGATTTAAGTCTTGCAAGTTCATTTGAGTCTTTGCACTATGGTGGATTCCATCTAGCAATCTATTTAGCCTTTCTAATGCACGCACACAATGGGCTGGGTGATGAAAGTCATTACCTTTGTCATTGATATAATACAAATAGCCCGGTGTTTTTGTGCCTAGCTCTTGGACAAAATTTAATAATATCCATTGGTTATTGTTGAGATTAGAATCTTTATCGGTATGGATATGAAAGGTTTTGTCTTTTAGGATATTCATTGCCTCTTGCCTATTAGCCCTTGAGAGATTCTTATAGGCTTGTTTTCTATGCTCTCGCATATCTGTTTGTGTATCTCTAGCTTTTATATTAAGGCTTTGCAAAAAGCTAAATATTCCTCTCCATAGTCTCTTTGCACCCGGTGCCTGATAGGTATAAAGCCCCTGTGTGATATGAGGATATGTGAGGGCAAATAGCTGGGCTAAATAGCCACCTAGCGAGTGTCCTACTACAACTATTGGTGTGTTATGTGCTATCTTTCCATTTTGCTTAAGTGTAAAGTAAAAATTTATCATAGAATCATATTGCTTTTTAGGGAGTTTTCTCAATGTCAAGGAAGCATCAGTCCCTATATCTTTCCAATCAATACTAAAAGGATTAGGGCTTGGGGCATCAGTCCCTGCTATACCCAAAACATATTCATTATTTCTTATATCTCTAAAAAGCGTAGCCCTAAAGCCCATTTTAGATTCTCTATCATTTTCATTGATGTGGTCTATCACTTCATAATTTTTGGCAAAGTTTAGGGCGATAGTCATTGCCTTTTCATCCACATAAATTTTTTGCGTTTTAGGAATTTTGTGAAATATCTTAAGACCACCAACGGGGATTTTATCACCTATATCCTTGTTTGAACGAACAAGTGCTAAAAATAACATTTTTTGAGAATCACTCAAACCTCGCAATATGCTTTTATTATACTCATCTAGTAATGATAGACAAGTTGCTATTTTTTCTATTTTGCATTGTATTTTATTTCCTTGAATATCTAAATCTTTCTTGACATCTGTATAGTCATTTCTTTTTCTTGCTTTCATAAAATCTGTGAGTTTCACATTCCCCGCCAAAGCCAAAATAGCATATCTATACATAAGCCTTATGTGTTTTTCGTATTGTAAAAGATTTACATTTGAATCTAACATTATATCTTGATTGTTTGGTATTTGGTTGTGTGGCATTTATGCTCCTTAACTATATGCAATTACCGTTCATTTCTTGAATATCCTTTCCATACAACTTCTCTAATGGTTGCCACTCTTTATCTATTCTCATTTTAAATTTATCAGTATACAAATGATAATACCTACTTCGCATAGCAATATCGTGTGTTTTTTTGTTCTTAAGCACATATTCTACTTTTGTGATTAATGTCTTTTTATCAATTCTTTGTTCGGTATATTCTAAATAATAATTTTGTAATACAAAAATATCTTTTTCCAAAATATCAGCCCTATCACTTTCTAGGATTCCTCTTTTTTTAAAATTCTCAATCATTTCCCTATCTGCATTAATCGTTACTTTGTAGATATTATTTTCTTTTCTATCTTTGCCAAAAATATAATCTTTTTTATTTTTTATATTGGATAATCCAAGTTCGTATAGTTCAGACGAAGACAGATGATAACCTATGATGCTTATAACACTTGGTTTGCCACCATCATGGAAAAATATATGTAAGCTACTTTTATCCCTTAATGTATCGTCATAGAAGCGAGTGCCAAGTATGCCTATTGTACGATCTCTTGCACATATTCCAAGAAATTTATCACTATCTGGATATACAATCTCATATCTATAGTAACACCCACTATAAATTACCAAGATAAGACTAAGGATTAAAAGATTTGTAATTTTCATGTTATTCCTAGTTAATGTACTATTTATATCACATTCCCCGCCAAAGCCAAAATAGCATATCTATACATAAGCCTTATGTGTTTTTCGTATTGCAAAAGATTTGCATTTGAATCTAACATTATATCTTGATTGTTTGGTATTTGATTATGTGGCATTTATACTCCTTTCTATCATATACAACTGCCTCTTGCTGGATATTGTCTAGGATGTGGTTGCCATGTTTTATCTTCTGGAAGCGATTTATATCTATCAGCATACAGAAAATAGTCTATCTTTCGCATGGCAATATCGTGTGTGTTTTTGTTTTTAAGTACACGCTCTACTTTTGTGATTAATGTCTTTTTATCAATTCTTTGTTCGGTATATTCTAAGTAATAATTTTCTAATACAAAAATCTGTTTTTGTAATTTATCAATCCTATTCTTATTAGATTCTAAGAGTAGCTCTGCCTTGAGGCTTTCAATCGTTTCTTTATCTGCATTAATCGTTACTTTGTAGATATTGTTTTCTTTTCTATCTTTGCCAAAGATGTAATCTTGCCTATTTATATTGGGTAACACAAAATAATTTAGATAGCTTGTATCTCTTGGTCCATGATAAGTGATACTCATATTTTTTAATGTATCCTCATAAAAATATCTGCCAAGTGCATCTTCTTTATAAGCCTTTTTGCATACCTTATGAAACTTGTTGTCATCTGGATATACAAACCCATAGTAACACCCACTATAAATTACTAAGATAAGACTAAGGATTAAGAGATGTATAATTTTCATTTGTTATTCCTAAAGTGATGTATTATTGTATTGCATTGGATTAGCACAACCTATGATAGAAGCATTTAATAAATCAGATTCTAATACCATAGGTATGCCTTTAGAAGTAAAAGACTTACCCCTATTACTCTTTAGCTTTACTACTCCATTATGAGGACATTTAATCTCATTATCCTCTAGTATTGGGTGAAGCATAGAGGTGCTTAGAGAATCGTCATTCTGAGCTGTAAGCGAAGAATCTTTATCTTTAGAATCTTTTTGCTTAGATTCTGTGTGAGAGGAAGCTATATCTGTATTGTGTCTCTTATTTTGTTGAGACTTTTTAGATTCTCTAGTTTGTTGTGTTTGCTCTCTATCCTTAGATTCTAGTATAGAATCTAATCCATTGGCTAGTTGTAATTCTAGTCTTTGTGCTTTATAGG
>CASFZH010000093.1 GCA_949299115.1 uncultured Helicobacter sp.
AAAAATCAATATCAAAAAGGAAACTGTATGTTAATGGAAAATGGTATCAAAATTGCTGAAAAACTTTTTAATTGTGATACAATTTAAGTAATTTTAATTGTTGTGGGTGTGGTTATGAAAAAGCTAGATTTAGAGCAAGACGTATTTGCATTGGACACAAAAGAATTAGTAAAGCAATCTATTGAAGAGGCATTTATGAATGATAATGCACAAAATGTTGGAAGTATTGAAAATCATTGTGATACAAAGATTAAGGAATATTATATTAAATTAGCTAATAACGATGAAGAGGCAAAGGTAGAGCAGGAAAAAATGTTAGGAGAGTTTTTGAATGACAACCGATTCTGAAAGTAGAAAAGAGGTATTTTTAAGCTTAGATAATAGAGATTTGCTAGAAGCTCAAATTTGCGAAATTTGTCGGTTTTATAAGAAAAAATATAAAGTTGAGCTTATTAAGGGGAAATATGTCAAAAATGCAATTATAAAAACTACACGATATTATAGGCAATATCTTAAAGAATTTGATTGCAAGGTTACTAGCCTTGATTTCTATAAAACTTATGCGTGGCTTGGTTATTTCATGGCTGAAGAGCTACACTCTAAAGACATGCAATACAAAATGATGAATGTTGTAGTGTGGCGATTGATAAAACAATTAGAGAATGATGGTAAAAACATAAAAGCATGTGATGATTTTTTCGCTAAATTGTTGAGTTTATTGCAAAATGAATTGTCAAAAAGAGGAGAATTTGGCATTGGCAAGAATGGGCTTTATATGATAATGAAAATTGCCTCTCTTATAGATTGTAATTAGATTGCACATCTTTCTTTTAGTGTTACTAGCTATCCTTATACTATTCCTCCATACTTAGCCTTTCATATTGAGATGTCTTAAAATAATTGTCCTTATATCCTCTTTCAAATCATTTGGAATCTCGCCCTTATCATTCATAGGTAAAAATGGTCGTGCAGGGATACTTATCCTTAAGGCTTTCCCTGCTTTACCGCCAAATTGATGTATTTTAGCATATTCTAGGTTTGTGCCTATGCTTACTCTGCCTTGTACCTTATCTTTTCCTTTGTTATTAAAGTTTGTCTTTGTCCTAAGACTTGTTTGCAACATACCACTTTCTGTCAATATCTTACTCCCCTTTTTGCTCTGCAGGGTCTTTTTAGAAAGAGGCTGCCATTTTTCTTTAAAAGGGCTTACCTCATTCTCAAAACTTAACTCCGAAATATTCTTAGCACTATTTGCTATTTCTAAAAGTATTGGCTCTATATTTTCTGCTTTTAACTCTAATTGTTTCATTTCGTTACGGAGTTGTGAAAAAGAAATCTTTTTTGCCATAATTGCATCCTTTTTTTTGTTATTTTGTGTTTTAATAGCCTAAACATGAGTTTGATGGCAGCATAATGGGAGTCTGGTAGTTGCCTTGCAGCTGGTATAGTTGGGTTCGATTCCCTTCCTTACTCATGTTGGACTTCTTTATATAATCCTTTTCTTACATTATCATTTATAATGATTTTATCAATCTTACTTAGAGTTGCAATGGCATTGGTGATTCCAAACTTCTTTATTGTTCGATTCATATAAATAGCTATTTTATTCATTTTTGTAGTATCTAATTTATCTTCCCACACATAAAGTATATTTTGTAATTTTGTGTCTATAAAAACTTTTGTATTTACATCTTGCAATATGTCTACAATATCTCGTATTTCCTCTAGTCTTAGATTTTGGTTATAGAGTCCCTTTCGTTCTTCTCGTATATGCCAGAATGTCCCCTTATTCATGACTATACCTAAGCTTTTGCTCTCTATGTTTATATATTTCCTTAAAGATTGAATTATGGATATAGGCATTTGTCCTATTTGTATAATATTTCTTGGGTGTTTGAGATTCCTATCTATAAGTATTGCTTGTATCATTTCTTCTAAGCCTTGCTTCCATACTTCTTTTTTTGCTTCCAGCTCTATATGTCTTAATGCTTCATAGCTAACTTTGTCTCTATTCTCATAGTATTTCATTTTATATTCTATTGCTTTTTGCAATGTGTTGTGGCTAGATGCTAAGTTTCTTGTGTCATAATCCCAATCTTTATGCGGTTTAAAGTAGGGCGGATTCTCACTTATCTTCCATCCTCTTTTTTCTATTTGCTCCTTTGTGTAGGCTTGTACTCTGCACCTACAATTCCAATCATTAGGCGGATAGCATGTTTTCCAAAAGGCATGGTCTCTATGCAATATTAAGCCATGCAAAGCTTTGTGGCTTTGCCTTACCCTATTATCATCAATGGCAACATAGCGTAAATATGTGCTATTTGGCAAGCTATACTGCTCTCTCGCCCTTGTTTGATTATAGCTTGTGCGTATATTGGTATAATAGATTGTCTTTAGTCTTGTGCTACCCACAAAAATTTCTTTTTGCTCTTTGGTGTTTGGATTTGTTACTATGGTTTTGCCTAGCCAACCTGCCTTTTGTAATGTGGGCTTAATACCTTTTTTCCATGTATTAAAGCTTTGTCCTTGTGCTAGGGCTTTTTGCAAACTCTGCTTTATATCATAGAGTAAATCTATTTGCGTGATTTTTGCAATACTAAAAGTTTTATGATGAGCTTCATGCATAATCTCATCATAATCAAAGTGCAATTCTTTTGTCTTTGCCATAAAATAGGCGATATTATCTATTGGTGGTGTTTTAAAATCAAAAGTCATTATGCACACTCCATTTGCCATAAATCATAGCGTTGGCTATATAGTTTGATAATTCTGCTTTGGCTAACTGCAAATCATTACCTGTAAGCATATTTTCTAGCTTAATAAAGGCTTCATCATAGTCGTTGCAATCTTGCAAGAAAATATCAAGATTAAAGGAATCTTTAGGTTGCAGTGTATGCTCTAGCGTATCTATATATCTTTAATTTTTCTTGCATTGTTTTATTCTTCTGCATAGCATTAAGGAAGTGGGCTTCACTGCTGCTCTCTTTATACTCTAATCCCTCTATTTTAAAGGTGTTTTCAAGATGTTTTAAAGGTATTGTAATGCCCATATTAGATAAAAGATTATAGACTTCGGCTTGCTTGGAGTTTTTCATCTTTTTCTGTATTGGTATCTATACTAAAGCTAAAGGGAGCTACTTTAGCAAAGTTTAGCTCTAGTGTTCTCTTTAAAAGTGCTATAAGATTCTCACCTAGCAAACTTGCATCATATTCTAGGATATTTCTAGCTATGCCCTCATGCACTAATCCTAGGGCTTGTGTGCCATTTTGCACACTATTACCTGCTAAGACTTGCCCGAGAGACATTCATCACAATATCGGATAAACTCTAAGAATGTACCCTTATCTACATTGCCATTTAGCACTTCTAATATATCATTAAGGCTAAAAAGTCCTACACCATTACTACGCAAGTTTAGGGCAGACTTTAAAAGCAAATCACTTGTTTCTTTGCTATTTAGTGCATCACTTTTAATGATGAGTGGTGGCACTGCAAAGGAATCAAGATATTGCATATATCTTGTTATTGTTACGTGTTTTAGACTAGCTAAGCTCACAATCTTATTCATAAGACTAGATTCTATAATATTGCCTGTATCACTTGGGTGATAAAGTGTGTATATATATTCTGTGGAATCTAAATATATCCTATCACTACCTTGTATAATATATGGCTTATACTCCTAAAGCCATAGACAAGAGAGCTAGAACATTCAAAAAGGAGTTTTCTAAAATCTCTTTTATTTACTAGCTCTTTTAAAAAGACATCTTGTGCCTTATCCTTACTCTCTACTATAAGCGGTAGTCGTACAACCTGCATTTTACGCTTACCTATCTCACTGCTAATCTGTGTATCAAAACGTTTAAAAAACTCAAATGTGGCTATGACTTCAGATAAGCTTTCATTTTGCAGAGCCTGCTTTACTTGCTTATAGGATATACTAGTAGGAATAGCGTTTTGATAGATTGGGTTTAGTGTTTGCTTTTCTTTTTTAAAAGCTTTAAAGAGATTTTTTAGATTCATTAATTAACTCCTTTTTTAAAATAAATTACATTTAGCAAGTTGCATAGATTTTAGACTTAGATAAAAAATTCAGCCTTGTCTCATCATTCTTACGATTAGACAAAATTTAGGATAGTCATTATCGATAAAGATAACTCCTACCCTAAATTTTGTCTAAAGCCTAAAAAGCATGAGAGTAATTCTTAGCATTTGGTTTATCTTGGAATATTCTGTCATATTGAGCATAGCGAAATATCTAAGATTCTAGATTCTTTTTAGATTCTTGAATTTTAGATGTTTCGGATACTTCATATCCTCAACATGACAGATTAACATGTGTGTATGAGAATCTAGAATCTAGAATCATTTTTAGATTCTTAATTATTGAAGTGTTTGAGGTTTTATTTTATATAGACTAGAATCTAAGATTTTAATATCTATAAGTATCATTGAGATTTTATTTTGTAAATTATGGCAATAAGAGAAATCAGAGATTGCTTACTGTATTAGAATAGTATTCTAAGAGTCTTCAAGAATCCTTAATTACTGAATTATAGCCTAGACATCTTGAAAATTTTATGGATTATTCGCTATTCATTGCAAAAAAGATTCTCAATGCACAATCAAAATATATTTTGATAAAGAATAGAGTGGCAATTTTTTATATTCCAAACCACTTAAAGCATTATTGAATAGCACATCTACCGCTGCTACATTGATTGATGAGGCTGCTCACTGCTCGCATCGTGCTTCCTCGTCTATCTTTACCATTTCCTGTACAATTATATTGAGATATCATAAAATTCATTGGATTTTCATAAGAAGTTGTTATCTGTGCTACTGCAAAATGATAAATCCTTCTTCTTCCACCAAGGGTCAAATCTTCCATAATTTGTTCTACATTCTGCACAGGAATCATCGCATTCGCGAATGAATCAAAATCAAATGTTGGAGTATTTGTGGGAATTATAACTATACCATCTTGTGTTCTTATCATAGGTTGTGCATGTCCAGCTGCCCCTGTTCCTTGAGCATTGCTTCTCATAACGAAGTAAATCCATAGTGTACCAGGAGAAGCATTAAAAAGACTTTGAGCTAACCCACGAATGTCATGTTCAGTTTGTGCAATTTCTGACACATGCCAATGATACTGTGGGAGCATGCTTATAGATACTGCGTAGATCATTCTTCTGAGTCTTGTCATTTGTGTTTCTCCTTCTTGATACGGTAGTCTAAAAAAATTTCTTGCTTCTGTTAATCTTTGTTCTATATTTGGAAATCTTATATGTAATGATTCAAAAGGATTACGATTGTGTTGCGTATCAAAAAAATAACCACCACTTGTTAAAGGGGTGCTATAAGCATATTCTTGTAATTCTGCAATCATCTGATAAGAATGTAAGAGACAAACACCACATATACCAATAGAACTTTGTTGCTCAAGAGAGGTGCTTCTAGCTATATCCCACAACCTTTGTATCCATGCCTGTGTAAGTCTAAAATCTCTAGGTAATGATCTTACATTTCTTTTAAGTACATTGTTTTCTATTTTTTGTTTGTATGAATCATACAATGTTATATGTATCTTTTTCCCTGGTGCTGGACAATATTTGAGGTTATCACCCAAATTGGCATTATTATATCGTTCCCAATTATTTATATCTTGGGAAAAAATAAAATTGAATGCGGGAGTATTGCGAGAATCATAATAATTTGGTTTTGCGGTATAAGGTACTCCCCAATTTGGTCCATATTGTGTAACTTTTAAAAAATTACCTTGATAATCTTTTAACATACCATCATTGTCATTCATTAAAAAAGGTTCCCAAGACAGAGAATCTTGGAATTTTGGTATATCATCAGTGCATGGTTTCCATGCGACCCAATTCCAATCTTGTGAATCGCTCATTTGTGAATACATGCAAAATAGCTTTCCGCTACTTGGATTATATTGTGCAATATGCCCGTTTTCTGGATTATAATACAGTGTCTCTGGTTTTAGATAAGATGCATTATTTTGTATATAGTACAATGTCCATCCAAAACTGGTGATAAAAGGCCAAGCTAATGAAGTTTGTATGCTGAGATTTGGTGGTTGTGCTATAGTATTTATCCATGTGTTCATTGAAGCTACTAGTGTATGGTTATAAAAACCTTCCCTGTTTTTACTAATGGTGGCATACCATTTGTAATGTTGCACTTTAAATGTATTATCAGCAGTATATAACGCGTTATTTTTCACTATCCATCTTTGGTCTTTATCATTAAGCACACATGGACGCAGTGTAATATAGTCCCATGTTACACTAGATTGTGTCTCCGTTACAGATGATGGTGCTTTCATGCACAGCCATACATTATCAATATTGTATGCAATTCTTTGAAATACGTCGTATCTAGCTGGTTTTACTGCCTTAGAATCACAATTGTCAATATACACATATGCATCGCCTTTTGTGAATACTGGTGCGTAGCAGTATGTATTGCCACTTGAATCTTGTATTGTGATTGGCTTATCGTTGGGTTTATCTGCCAATTTTTGTTCAGCAAAAATTGGCATAAAACAACATAAAAGGAGTAAGAGAATGTTTTTCATTGTGTTCCTTTAGCATAAAATTTATAAAGTATGGGATAATAAAACTAATTACGTATAAACATATGTTAATTTTACTGTATACTTATTTAATGTTATTAGAAATATTACCGCATACTTAAATTATTCAATATCACGTGGTGATGTCGATTTACTGGTAAGATTAAGGGGGCAATATGCGTTTTAGTATCTGTATGTTTTTATTTATATGTCATACAATTTTAGCATTTACAGATGAATATAATATGCAATCCCAATATACAGAATCGCAACGTAAAGAGTTTTTCTATTCTTGTTTAGAAAACAATAAAGATTCGTGCAACTTACTTATTGAGGATGGTGTTCCAAGTGCAGGAGAATGCAGTGCTAAAACAACTTGCATGATATTAGCACGTATATATGAAATCGCAGATAAAATAAATGAATCTTTGCCATATTATGCAAAATCCTGTAATGCACAAATATTAGAGGCATGTTTTAACCTTGCTCTTGCATATGAGTCATTGCAGCAATATGCAGATTCCAAAAAGGAATACGAACAATCATGTCATTATGGTTTTATGGCAAGTTGCTATAATCTTGCCATGTTATATGTAAATGGTTTAGGTGTACCGAAAGACATGAAAAAGGCTAACAGATTTTTTATGGAAGCATGTTCTAATGACGATGGATGGAGTTGTTATAGTCTTGCCACTTCTTATCGTAATGGTGAAGGCTTTAAACCAAATCGTCTTAAAGCTCAAGAATTGTTTGAAAAAGCATGTAAATTGGGTATCCAAGACGGTTGCAAGGAATTTAAAATTTTACATTCTGCAGAGTTTTCTATTATTGTGCCACACATACCGAATAATAAGAAATAGTTGGGTATCAACCTTAAAATTTGAGTAAGAAGAATTCAAAAAATATCTCAACACACAATCTTTTTCTCTTTATAGCTATAATTTTAAAATCATAACAGAAAGTAAGTTTTTTAAAAGAAATGCCATTTATGCTTTTTATCCTGATATGGATAAGATTCCCAATGCTTTT
>CASFZH010000094.1 GCA_949299115.1 uncultured Helicobacter sp.
ACAAATACAAGAAAATACTTTTAAAGATTATGAGAAACATATACAAGACTATAAGTTTCATCTTTATATGTTACAAAGACAAAGAGAGAGAAGAGCTGGAAAAACAAAAATAAGATAGAGGCAGGTAGGTATTATATCAACACTATGAGATTACATTATAAGGATAAAAAATGATACATAGAATTTTAAAGGTTGCAAGTATAACAACAAGTTTATTTCTTAATATTTTGCAATATATTATTTACTCTTTTAAAGTAGTTATACATAAGGCAATATTTGTGGTTGTGTGTGCTGTATAGTGTGTTGTGTATTAGGTTTTTGTATATTTTTTATACTATGTAGCACTATCTCTCTTATGTGTAAAGATAAAATTCCAAATAATAATCTTTCATTATATGCAAGAGAGATGCTATTAAAGAGTGTATGGGGCATAAAAGAGTCTACTATACAACGCAAAAAACCACAGTTACAACAATTATAGGTTTTATCTTTTGTGTAGGGTAAGATTTTATGGAATAGGAAATACAATGATAACATTCAATCCAGATTTTTTAGAACAGACAAGTTTTTTAGATGAATATGAAATTACCGAACTTAATGATTTATCGCAATATGTAGATTTTCATATTCTTATGGCAACTCAACATAATGATAAGTCATTATTAAGTAAAATGAGTTTTGATTTTATTTATACTTCAGCCAAAATCGAGGGAAATTCATATACAAGAGGTGAAGCACTAACACTTTTTGAAACACGAAAACCAATGGGACACAAAAGAATTGATGAAGCCATTATGCTATTTAATATAAAAGAGGCTTTTGAATATGTGTTGCAATATAGACCCACTATCAATAAACACACAATTAGAGAATTACATCAAATACTATCACAAAATCTTTTACCAAAAAAAAGCACAAGGTGGCGTAAGATTAACAGAGACATATATTAGTAACAGTAATTA
Organism: uncultured Helicobacter sp.; assembly: GCA_949299115.1. Lineage (GTDB taxonomy): Bacteria > Campylobacterota > Campylobacteria > Campylobacterales > Helicobacteraceae > Helicobacter_A. The sequence continues at coordinate 963 of CASFZH010000094.1, forward strand.
TCTCCCATTAAATAATCCACAGGAATTAAAAAATCAATTAGATAGAATCTTGAATATTTCTCAAAAGATTGTAAATCCATATAATCAAGCCATATATTTACATAATAATATTGCTTATCTGCAATATTTTCAAGATTGCAATAAAAGATTAGCAAGACTTGTGCAAAATCTTAGCCTCATTAATAATAACCTAGCTTTTCTATCTTACGATGCCCAAAGAGCAGAATCACAAATTATGGCACAATATAAAGATTCTCTTATTACCTATTATGAACAAGGAAATGTGCAATCTTATAAAGATTTTTTTATCTCTGAATATAAAAAGACACTAGAGGCTGTCAAAACTAAAAAACAATACCAACAAAATGCCTCCAATCACAACCCACAATTCTAAAGGAACACACAAATCTGTAAAACCACACTCTCCCCTACACAAAAGGAACAATCCTATAAGAAAATAATTAAAGCTTTAGAGAATATAGAGAATCTTATAGAGAGTAGTAATACAGATTCTAAAGTTTTACAAAATAAAAACACACAAGCACAAAGCACAAATACCGTATCACAAAATGATACAGAGAATCTCAACTAAGATTCTAACATTGCTTTGGATAAAAAAGATTCTATGCTTATACAAAAAGCCACAAAGCTTGTAGATGAATATGAAAGGAATATGCCAAGAATAAAGACAGGGGTAGATAGAATAGAATCTAAGAGAGAATCTAATTTATAATTTTTTACTTTTAATCTATTCATAGAAATATTACGAATGGATTTTCATTGTGAAAAATAAAATCTTAATCTACATAAAAATCCCTAGAATCTATTTTGCTTGATTCTACATATTGAGCTTTCCCCATGTCACGTTAAGCGTTAGCAAAACATCTAAAATCCTAGAATCTCAAAACTATTTAAGAATAGTAAGTGTCTAAAATATTCAGTCTTGCCTCCACACATGACAGATTAGTATTTTGTGTTTCAATAATTTGAAATCGTTATTTCCACAAAAATTTATTGTATGTTTATTATGCTATAAATAGACTTTGTTTTGCAAAGTCTCACAATGACATTGTAGAATCTAGAATCTAAATAAGCCTTAGATTCTAAAGCCCTCACAATACAAGGATTTCACAATGATAGTACACTTTGTCATTACTTAGGTTTTATAAAGAATCCAAAGGCACAAAATCACTTAAAAAGATTTGAGAATCTGGTTTGAAACATTAGTTAAAATATCTAAAGTGGAGGCTCTAGATTCTCTATTGATTTATAAGAGATAATAAAGGACAATTTTGCGACTTAATAAATTCATTGCATTACATAGCAAATATTCAAGGAGAGAGGCAGATAGACTCATACTTGATGGAGCAGTCAAGATTAATCATACGCCTGCCACACGTCTCACATCTGTGCCACAAGCCATCATAGACAATCCTCACAAGACATACAAAGATTTTAAGGTGTTTATCCATGGTAGAGAATTACACTATTGTAAGCCTCAATCTTATACTGCCATTGTATACCATAAGCCCAAAGGAGAACTTGTAAGTAAAAAAGATGAACGTAATCGTAAACTCATTTATGACAGTTTAGGTAAAAAATATGCACATTTTATGCCTGTTGGTAGACTTGATTTTGCAAGTGAGGGGCTATTGATTTTAAGCGATAGCAAAGAAGTTGTGAGGAAGCTTATGGAATCACATCTACTACGTGTCTATCTCATTAAAATAGATTCACCGATTACCCAAGATATGATTACTGCTATGCAAAAGGGTATTGTATTACACGATGCAAGACTGGGCGGTCATCATTTAAATAAAATTACAACCATGCAGGTTTCTCCAATGACGTATACAATTATCAAAAATGACCGTATTTCTAAACTCAAGGTTGGATTAAAAGAGGGTAAAAATCGTGAGTTACGCAGATTTTTTGCTCATTTCAATGCTAATGTTTTAGATTTAAAACGTGTAAGTTACGGTTTTATTCATCTCAATCATCTACCTGTTGGCAAAATGCGTTTTTTTACCAAGCAAGAATATACGGATTTAAAAGAATTTCTATATGGAGATTCTAATAAGAAAAGAAAGAAATCTGCCCTATTGCATTAATGCAAATTTAATATTTTTACCTTATCTGATAAGAATAAAACAAATATTTTATATTTAATCGACAGTCTAATAAATGATGCACTCATAGCTCATGATATAAATGACGTTATCATAATAGGGTTACTTAATGCAAGAAATCCTTATGCTATTCACTACACAATACCAATAGATTCTTGCTATAAAAGATATTTCGTTGCATTCAACATGACGGAGAAGGCAACATGAATGTAACTTTAGATTATTCACTTTGCTAACACAAAATGAAGAATCTAAGATTCTACATTTCATAAAACAAGTATAGAATCTTAGATTTTTTATTTCTTAGAGATTCCTCATATCTTGACACTTCTTTAGAGTAGATGGAATCTAAAAAATCATCAATAAAAACATCATTATAATTGATTGATAAGGGATACTATGAGTTAAAGGAACACATCGAATATGCAAGAATAATCTTCATATAAACTATCATCGATCATATAACCATCATATAGAGAAAAGCAGAATGACAGAATCTCCCCTACAATCAACTCTACTATTATAACTCATACTGCTACCACTAAACTCATAAGCTTAGTGATATAAATGCTATACTAACAAGCATAGGATTAAGCTACTTACTAAAACTTTTTCCTATTGACATCTTCTAATATCTT
>CASFZH010000095.1 GCA_949299115.1 uncultured Helicobacter sp.
ACTCATAGCTTCATCTCTTAGATATGCCCTTAGTGCATAGCCTTTGAGATGATAAAACTCATTTAGGCAATCATCAAAACTTCTTTGTGTGAGGGGTTTGAGCCAAAAATCCTCAGAATGACGATAGGGTGGGTTGCAATGACAAGGACTAGAATCGTCATTGTGAACTTCGTAAGAAGTGAGGCAATCTTGCTTTATCTTACCATTAAGAAAATCGTGCATAAAGTGCGAGGCAAAAGCCTCCTTTGCTCCTACTTCTTTTTCACTAAAGGGGATAAAGTGATTTATGGTGGTATCATCATTCTGAGGATTTGTAAGGTCTGAAAAACCTACTTTGTCATTCTGAGTTTGCAGAGCAAACGAAGAATTTCTTTTATTTTTCTTTTTAGATTCTGTATTTTTAGATTCTTCGCTACGCTCAGAATGACAAGGGCTAGATTCTCTAGGGCGTGGGTAAAGGAATTGGTCTCTATCATTGAGCCAAGTGGCTTTAATAGCATGGCGAATGGCGAAAAATACACAGCAAGGAATAAGATCAGTAAGAGTAAGAGCGTGTGATTCATCGCTTATATAGTTTGCGATACGCACTACTTTTTGATGTTGAAAAGTAAGTCTGCCAGAATCTAGCATTCCCAAATTTGGCTGTGGATTTTCACTCTAAAACTTGCAATCCACTTGCCTAGATTTTGTCCGCAAGATTCTACGGCATAGAATCTCTTTTCTCCCATATATTCATTTTTCTCGTTATACACATCTAGGGTTATGATTTTTTGCATTTTTTTCCTTAACCAAACAACTCACTATGACTGCCTAGTCTAAAGCACACTAGCACCAATATATCATCTTGCTTTTTATAGATAAGTAGCAAGTCTGGCTCTATGTGGCATTCTCTATATCCTGTGTATTCACCTTTTAGGGCGTGGTCTTTGTGTTTTGGCTCTAGGGCTTCATCATTTGCTAGTTTTTCTATTAGAGAATCTATCTTATCTTGTTTGCCCTGCCGTATCGCTCTTTTATACTCTTTTTTGAATCTTTTAGAGAAATCAATCTTATACATCGTTATGCCCTTAGTCTCCAATTAGTCTTTAAGTAGGGCTTCTTTTGCTTCTTGATAAGAATTATATGGCACTCTTTTGCCCCTTCTTATATTCTCTAAAATCTCCTCACATTCCTTCATCGCCTCTAGGGTCTCATCATTTGGGATTTTCTCTATTTCCAAATCTTTTTTTAAGCCCTTTAAACTCTCAATCACTTGCAGGGTCTCAAAATCTACATTTCTTAATGTGATAGTCATAGTTTGCTCCTTACAGCTTTATACCCTACCATTATAGCAGATTTATTGATGTCATTCTACTCTAGCAAGAATCCATACTCATAGATTCTAGGCTCTATTTTTTTAGCTAGAATCTCTAATGCAATCTTAAGCTCGGCGATGAAATGGCAGACTTGACACTCTCACACCATTTATAATAAATATAGTTGAAATTGTTTTTGGTAATAGCATTTTGAGAGTTTATCACTACTAAGTGTGCAATTTGCTCCCATAAAGTCCTGCAAAGCTTTGTTGTGGTTTGGCATATCAGGATTTAAAAGCAAAGATAAGAGTGTGAGATTCTAATCTCAAGCTTCTTTAGGTTCTCAAGCCTTTGCAATACAAGGATTGTAGAATGATACTTCACTTCGTCATTACTTAGGCTTTAGCGAAGAATCCAAAGGTGTAAAATCACTACATATAGAATCAAAAAGATTCTGAAATCTTTTTGTAGATGTTTTGCTAATGCTCAACATGACTAGAATCTTTATAAAATCCCTTTTTAGATTCTATGCTTTTAATTTTTTACGATTCTCACAAGGATTCTAAGCAGTGCTACTAAGCGGCGGTAAAATCCTGCTTTTATTCTAGCTTTACACCGCAGATTTGGGCTATGTCTTTATATGGAAAAGAATCCCTGAATTTAGACTTAATAGATTCTAACTCCTCATCATTGAGAGCTTTACCATTGCTACACTTGCCACTTATCAATGTATTCTCTTGAGTCATGATAGTTATAAGTAGTTTTCCATTTGGCATATAACCTTTTGCAATCCCATTCATTTTGTCATTTTTAACTGGAGTTATGTATTCAAGATTCCCGTTGTGGTAATACGATTTGAAAATACCTTCTATTTTGCCATTTTTATAAAGCTCATATCTAAGATCCCCATTTTCATAGTAGCCTTTCTCACTATCTTTCGAACCATTTTTAAAGATCATCTGATGTTTAAAATTCCCGTTGTGGTAATACGACTTCCAAATACCTTCTACCTCGCTATTTTTGTAGGGAATCTCATATACAAGATTTCCATTGTCGTATAATCTCTCCACACAGCCTTTTATTTTATCCTCATCACTTTTGCACTCTGGCAGATTTTCTGCCATTAAAGGCAGTGCCGCCACGCCACACAAAGCCAAGATTCTTAGTAGCATACATTTCTCCTATGAGTTTTGATGTGGTAATTATAGTCTAAGATTCTAGGCTTTTATCCTTGCAGAATCTTAGGGATTGTGCTAAAAAACTTGGATTATTCTGCGCGATGTAAACCCTTACCTTATCTTTAAGAGGCTAGGCAGCTAAATGCAATACAATAGTGGTGATTGAACGCAGAGATTGCAAAAACACTTCTAGCACATATTCAGCAATCAAGCAATCTTGTGCCTCACTGCCTTCCACCCACGCCTATACCGCCTATGATTTTACCATTTGCAAATAGCGGATAGCCTCCTGCTACAAGCGTGATTTTATCATCATTTGCTTGAATTGCCATAAGTGCTTCGCCCTCTTTGGCTAAAGCGGCTAAATCTTTAGTTGGCATTTGTGTAATGGCTGCGGTGTAATGGCACAAGAGTAATGCTTAATACCAAAGCTTCCCCATAGCGTCTAAAAACCCTTAAAAGCCCACTAGAATCTGCAATAGCAAAGCTTATATCAAGCCCTAGCTCTTTTGATTTTTACCTTGCTGCCTCGCATAGTTTATCGCATAAGCTATCATCTAAAAGCATACTTACTCCTTGTGTAAAAATGTGGTTAAAAGTATAGCGACTATATGTGCTACAAGTCTTGCCTAATACTCTTTAGATTCTGTCTATTTGTGCTAGTAGGGCTTGTCTATCCTCTCTTGGACTTACAACAAAGGCTCTTTTGTATTCTCTAATAAACTGCGATAAGCTCTCATAGCCCACTTCAAAGGCAGCTTGGGTTACATTATAATCCTCCCATGCAAGCAAGCTCCTTGCCTCACTGAGTCGCAATGCCTTTTGACATTGTATGACGCTCATACCTATGGTGTTTTTAAGCTGCTTGTGAAAGGCTGATACACTCATCGCACTTCTTTTTGCTAAATCTTTGACTGTAAAATTTCTAGCAAAATGCTCTTTTATCCACGCATTTGCCTTATATATAGAATCTAATTCCCGCACTTTATAAGAGTATCTAGTAAAGCATTGCCATAAGTGCCACGCAATGCGTGATAGATAATCTCTTTTATTATAAGGCTTTGCAAAAAGATAGAATCTGTCCTTTGAGAAAAAAGCCTAGCAAGGCTTTCTAATAAAGCAGAATCACAATCTTGCCTTTGTTTTGCTGTGAGAGTTTGTTTTATAATGCTTGTAACTGTGCTTGTCTCCATATGTAGCAGTACTTGCATACACTCTTTCCTATCAAGGCTAAGGCAAAGGGCATAAAAGCTCTCTTTGCTAGGCATTATACTAGCTTTTAGCGGTGTGGTAAGGCTAGATATAAAATACTGATTGTTTGTATTGACTGTGTTGCTTGTATAGTTTGTGTTATCTGTATAGATTCTAATGCCAAAGGGTGTGCAAAGTAAGTTTGCCTTGAAGCACTACAAAAATAAAGGGATTTTTAGTGCTTGGCAATTCTAGTCTTTGTAAGTCTTTGCTATGATAGAGACTAAGAGAGGGCAAATGCGTGGGATTAGCACCTTGTGTGAGTGGGAGAGAATATAGTGAATGTAAAAGCGTAGAGAGGCTTTGTGTCATCTTTGTCCTTTTGGAGTTTTTTCAATTCTTGATTCTAATCATTATCAAACTTTGCTTACAAAGTGGAAAATCTATAAAATACAGAATCTCAAAGATGTTTCGCCTCAAAGGCTCAACATGACAGAGAACCTGGAATCTAAAAATATGTCATATTGAGCGATAGCGAAATATCTAGGAATTCTAGATTCTACACTTTAGATATTTCGGGTTTCACCCTCAATACGACAAGGAATCTAGATTCTCAAAATACAAAATCTAAACTAAATCATAGCATTATTAGAATCTAAGATTTACTTTTAGATTTTATGATTTTTAACTTCTAATATTGTAGCAAGTTTGTTATGCTTATGGGGTAGCAGAGTGTTTGTGGTGGCTGTGCTTTTGTATCGCGACTTAGGTATTTGGACTTAGAGAGCCTTTGTATCTTTGATGTTGATTATACAGAGAATAAGAGTGATGTTACAAAGCTACCTTTTGAAGAGTATAAAAGGTATTTGCTTACTTAAAGCTCTTTGCTTGTGATGATTGCTATAAAGGAATTGTTGGTAAAATTTGTCAAGCTTTAGAAGTTATGGCTTGGGAGGCAAATACATCGGGATATTGTGAAGCTTTATTATGCAATGTGAAATTTTATTATATAGGCTTTGCTTTAGATATTTTGTAGCGATTCTAAAGGGAGCTTTCCTTTAGAATGCTTTTTGCTCTTGATAATCGCTAAATATCCGCCTTATAACTCACTAAGCCACTTTACCATCGCAGGATCTCTGTGGTCAAGAAAGAGGCTTTTTTTATCATCAAGGCTCGCCATAGTCTGCATATCAGCAGAATCTAACTCAAAGTCAAAGACGCTAAAATTTTCTATCATACGCTCTTTTCTCGTGGTCTTTGGAATGACTACGATATTTCGCTGTATTAGCCACCTTAAAATTACCTGTGCCACGCTTTTATTGTGTTTTTTACCAATAGCAGCAATGGTTGGATTAGCAAACATATTATTCTTGCCCTCGCCAAAAGGCGCCCAAGATTCCATAGCGACATTGTGTTCTTGCATTATCTTTTGTGCCTCAAATTGTGCATGCATTGGGCTGCATTCTACTTGATTGAGAGCGGGTTTTATCTCATTATATAAGCAAAAATCCACCAATCTATCAGGATAGAAATTGCTTACCCCAATGGCTCGTATAAGTTTATCCTTATAGAGCGTGCTCATCGCCCGCCACGTACCATAGACATCATTAAATGGCTGGTGGATAAGATAGAGGTCAAGATACTCTAGCCCTAGCTTTTTAAGCGAAGTCTCAAACGCCCTTTTTGCCTTAGATTCACTTGCACTAGTAATCCAAAGCTTTGTGGTGATAAATAGCTCTTCGCGTTTTATACCACTTGCCTTTATCGCAGCACCTACGGCTTCTTCGTTAAAATAAGCAGCCGCGGTATCAATACTCCTATACCCTACACTTAGTGCATCTTCCACGCATCGTTGGCATTCTTTTTTGTCGATTTGATACACGCCATAGCCTAAAATTGGCATTTTCACGCCATTATTTAAAGTGATTATTTGCATATTGTTTCCTTTTTTATGAGTTGTTGTTTTCAGAATAGATGCACCGCTAGATTCAGAAGCATTTAAAAAAGAGTTGCCACCTAGTGTGCTAAAAGCGAATGCACCGCTTAGAATCTTTGTGCTATTTTTAAG
>CASFZH010000096.1 GCA_949299115.1 uncultured Helicobacter sp.
AGTATTTCCCTCAATGGCGTTGGAAGTATAGGCTAATTCGGTTTTCAGCCATTTATCTAAAACCTTTTGATTGTCTTTATTTTTCAGAAGATTTTGTAAAATAGTCTTGTTTTCTTCAATTTTTAATCTGGTTTCATGCATGGCTGCCTCATACTTTATAGTTTAAACATATTTAAACCATAAACCTTAAAACTCAAAATGTCAACATAATACTTCATAGTTTTAAAATAACGAAAGAATGAAGTGTATTCCAAATCTCTATAAACGACCCGTGGACTTAAGAATTGCTTTTTCATAATAAAACCTATACTAAAAATAAAATCGTTATCCACGGGTCGAAATATGAGATTTATGTTAATATTCGCTGGCTAACATAACGGTCATAACTCGGTTTGTTATATCTGGATTGCTTGGATTCTCTGATAGGTATTGATAACTCTTGTCATAATAATCGATTTTCCAATATATCTTTTCACCGTTATAATCAAAGCTGCCAAAATCGTGTTCGTTATATGGATCGTTGGCTTTGGTGAAATTATTGAAATTCCTAACTTTTGCTAAAATCCTTGCAATATCTCTTGGAGTTTTGACGTTAATACCTTGGGTTAAGATAACTCTGCCGCCAATAAAACTCTTCCTAAGATTATCATTTAAGGTTTTTATATCTGTCATGACACGCGCCTTATACTAACTTTTCAGCCGACAGAAACATTTTGAAACGTCTCAAAGCTTGACGAACAGATGTATGACTTCTCTTGCCATAGCTTGATTTTTCGCCGGTAATTTCATATTGAGGCAGGATAGAAGCAATATTTTCAACCAAATAAGCAAGTGTAAATTCTTCTTTGCGGCATAATCTTTCAATCCTTCCCATATAGTCAAAAGCGGTAGAAGGTTTATAATTTTGTTCCAACAGCCAGTTTTCAAAATTCTTCAACATCTCAAATCTCCTTTATCAAAAACTTAGTCAACAAATACCGGCTCAGAAAATACAGCCACCATAACCCGCTGCAATCTTTTACACTCAGCCAGGCAATCGCTAAAATATTGATAAGGTGTTGGAAGAATTGTATTGTTAAGTTTTACATACCACATTGTTTTTCCTTTCATAAATAGTTGTTTTCGAGCCCCTAAAATGCAACTTGCCAACGACATTTTGCTACGATTTGGACAGGATTGCTAAGAAACGGACAAAGATAATAAAAAACGCCACCTTATAAACAAAAGTGACGTTAACAGAAGTAAATAATTTAAGAAGTAAATTTATTCATGATAATTTTCATGTTTTATCAATTTACCTTTTTGAAGAGTAAAGATATCAACTTTATATTTATGTCTTGCCCAGCCATTTGTTGACTTCTTAAAAATATATTTTTTATATTCATCATATTCCTGAACATCACTGGGCACACCATATTTATTAATAACGTCATTAATATCTTTATATTTATTCAAATCCTTTATATCTTTGGATATTTTTTGATATTCTTTGACTATATACCCAGCAAGCCAAAATATTCCCAAAAGAACCATATAACCAGCCGGCGTTATATCTTCTTCATGTGAAGCCAGGAAGCCTGCAATTATAACAATGAGTATAATATAAAATAACTTTTTCATGCTTAATTTCCTTTAATAAATGTTATTTTGTAATTTGTTGTACCTCTTTCATGCCTTCTTCCATCTCTTTGTTAATATCTTCACCACCCATTGTAATATACATTGTTTTGCCTAGTGAACAGTTGAAACGTTTTGCACTTTCTGCCAAAGTTAACCAACCGATTATTTTTCTTTCATTCGGAGCGTTATTTGCGAAAGCATTTATTATCGGTGTTAAATATAACATAGCAGGCATATTACTGGTACAGTCAGGCAACATATATTCTTTTTGTGCGTAGACCTTCATTTCATCAATACATAATCCAATATCAAATGAATTATTTTTGGTTAATTTGCAATATCCTTCTATATCCATGGCTTGAAGTATCAAACTGTGAATTTCAGGATTTTTATTTAAGGCAGCAAATACAGCAGCGATATTTCCATCATTGTCTATCACATTAGCATCAGCCCCAGCTTTAAGAAGTGCTTTTACTGCATCCGGATTTTTTTGGCTCGAGGCTGCAAACATTAGTGCGGTACTTCCTGATTTGCTTTTAGCATTAACATCAGTCCCTGCATTGATAAGTATCTTTATGACTTCAGGATTTTGATTGAAGAGGGCTGCTTGAATTAGTGCGGTATATCCATATTTGTTTTTAGCATTAACATCAGCGTCTTCATCTATAAGTGTTTTTATGACTTCAGGATTTTGATTGAAGGGGGCTGCAAACATTAGTGCGGTATATCCATCTTTGTTTTTAGCATTAATATCAGCGCCTTCATCTATAAGTGTTTTTATGACTTCAGGATTTGGATTGAAGGCGGCTTTCGTTAGTGCGGTACTTCCATCTTTGTTTTTAGCATTAACATTGGCTCCTTTATCAATAAGTGTTTCTATAACTTCAGGATTTTGATTGATGTGGGCTGCATGCATTAGTGCTGTAGTGTCTTCATCACTTGCTGCATTGACATTAGCTCCGTTTTTAAGTTCCTTTTTTACATCCTCAAGGGTTGCTGTTTTCCACCAATCTTTATTAAGAAAATTGTTTGATGCGGCTGATGCCATATGGCTATGCATTAATATAACCGCGAGTAAAAATAAAAGTTTTTTCATGGAGTTTTCCTTTCTAAATTTTAATTAAACTAAGAGGATTGTTTGTTACTGCCCAGACCTGTTGACATGGAAGAAGGATAATATCATCAATCTTTGTTTTTACTTTTGTATTAAATTGCGCATTGGTGTAATAAAATACGCATGGATGGCAAAGTCCAAAGAAAAGACTGAAATTTTCATCATGATTATTGGCAGAGCCGTGATGAGGTATTTGGATAAAATCGGTATAACTCAGCAAACATTTAAAATGCTTAGAAAAACCTCGCATATCTGCCAGACTTTTCATATTTGCGTCTCCGGTATGTAACCATGACGTACATGTAATATATTTTTGACAAGATTTTTGTGTTACACCGCAATATAAACAAATCATTACTTGATTAGGATTGTAATTTTTGCCAAATGTCTTTTTAAAAACGCGTCGTGCTTTTTTCCAAAATTCCAACGATTGATTTTGTATTTGATTGGTTTTATCATCCAAATTTAAATTATCTTCACGAGCATTTATCTTAAATTTTTCAATATCATCTTGTGATATGTTTGTCGTATAACTTTTTAGGATAATATCACCATATTTTTCAGTGTATTCCTTGCCTGGTTTGAGATATTTGGTTGGGTATCTATCATCATGATAATTATTTAAATTATTGACTACGTCAGTTATAAATTGTTTACGATTTTTATATGACATTCTGTGTCGTGATAAAAAATCACAAATTGTCAGAATTTTGCTAATATTATCCATATCTGGCAGATAAATTGTAATCTTTAGCCTTAAAGATGAAATATTTCTTAATAACTCGGATAATTTATTATAATGGTCACAATGAAAATGCGAAATAAAGATATCTAATACATTACAACCTGACAGTTTGTGACAGATATCCGCAAAAATATTTTTCCATTGGCTTTTTGAAATACCACCACATCCGCCACAATCATAGATATAAGCATACTCTCCTATGATACCTAAGTGTAAACCTCCTTGTCCAACAGGATATTGTATGTGTTGAGTGTTAGACATGTAATGTAACCTTCTTTCTTTGTAGACTGTTTTACTATACACAAACCAACGATTGTGACCGGGAACTCAAGAGACAGCTGCCTGTATAAGCAAAAGAAAACAAGCTATTATTTTTCCTTGATTTTTTA
>CASFZH010000097.1 GCA_949299115.1 uncultured Helicobacter sp.
GTGCCAACGTTAATTTTCAAAGCTAATTTTTAACCAAACTCGGTTTAGGGCACTGAAAAGTGCCCTTTCATAGGGGTATGCCCTAAATTGAGTGCTTACTACCCTGTGGCTAGATATATGCATTGGCATTTATCCCGCAGATATGGTATACAAATACCTTATAATACAAAAATAGGTTATGGCTTGTATATAGGTCATGGAGTAGGAATAATTATTCATCCAAAAACAATCATAGGTAATAATTGTAATATTAGTCAATTTTTAACAATAGGAAGCAATAAGAATATGCCTGCAATTATTGGTGATAATGTATATATAGGTCCATCTGTTTGTATTGTTGAAAATGTAAAAATTGGTGATAATGTAAGTATAGGAGCCGGTTCGGTTGTCACAAAAGATGTTCCTGATAGTGCTACAATAGTGGGGGTTCCTGCGAAAGTCTTGCATTATAATAATCCCGGACAATTCATTTGTAATAGGTGGAAGATGAATTTATAGGGAAATAGCATTAATATCAAATATGTGATGAGGGTTTTTCATTAGATATTCAATTGGTAAAAATCCATACTTAAATGTCGGTTGCTTGCGAATAATTAGAAATAATATAATGATACCTAAAATTATTCATTATTGTTGGTTTGGAGGAAATCCTCTTCCACCATTGGCGATTAAATGTATTGAATCTTGGAAGAAATTTCTTCCTGATTATGAGATTAAAGAGTGGAATGAAGGTAATTTCGATGTTAATATCATTCCGTATACGAAAGAAGCCTATCAAGCAAAAAAATATGCTTTTGTCAGTGACTATGCTCGCTTTTGGATTCTTTATAAATACGGTGGCCTCTATTTTGATACAGATGTAGAAGTTATAAAGTCTTTGGATGATATCATTGCTCGAGGTCCTTTTATGGGCTGTGAGAATGAGGTGGAAGATAATGGGGTGACGGCCTTAGCTGTAGCGCCAGGTCTTGGTCTTGGAGTAAACTCAGGACTCAATCTATATAAAGAAATCCTAGATTTATATGAAAATAGTCATTTTTGTTTCACAGATGGAAGTCTAAATTTAAAAACTGTTGTAGATTATACTTCAGAAACCTTATACAGATATGGTCTAAGAAGTATCAATGCTGTACAGTATTGTGCAGGTATTTGGGTTTATCCGCAAGAGTATTTTTGTCCAAAGGATGGAGGAAGTGGTAAGATGACGCATTTGACTGAAAATACATATTCAATACATCATTATACGGCTTCATGGTATACGAATAAGAAAAAAGTTTTTAAAATAATGCGTAGGATGTTTGGATTTCGTTTTACAAATTTTTTAGCTAATATTTATAGAGGCATTTCTGAGTAGAGTATATGGGGTAATCTTTGTAGATTGATATGTGTAAAAAATCGTTATGTTGTTATGGTATAAGAATTGGGGACTAATGTATTGCAAATTAGGATTAAGTAGTATCTTATTCTGTTTTTTTAAGAGTTACTTCATTGTCTAATTTCAAAGTTGACAGTTGGGTTGATGTTTTATGATTGTAGATGATGTGATTGTTTAATTTATTGTTAGTTTTCAATAGTTTGTTTATTGGTATTCAGGAATATAAACGTTTCTATGTTTATTTACTTATTTAATCTATTTTCTATACCGCTTTATGCTTTGCTTATAAGTGTTTTTCGGCGAGCTAAAAGTCAAAGGGGAATCCTTTGTTGTATAGTTGGAATTCAACTGTTTTTAACCGCAGCTTTGAGAGGGACTTTGGTGGGTGGTGATTTGCAGAATTATATTCCAGCATTTAAGTATATTGGAGGGTTGTCATGGGAGGATTTGTTTACATATCCATGGGAATATGGGTATGTACTATTAAATAAGGTAATGTATTCATTGTCTCCTGATGAGCATTGGTTTTTGGCTGTGATAGCTTTAATTGTAGTTATTGGAAATATATTGTATATTTTCAAATATTCGACAATGTGCTGGATTAGCTTGTTTCTCTATGTGGCATTAGGGTTTTATTGTGACTCACTTTCTATGTTGCGACAATCTATAGCTATTGTTTGTATTCTTGTTAGTGTGCAATATGTTATTAAGAATGATTTTAAACGATTTATTTGTTGCATCATTATCGGTACATGTTTTCATACGACCGCTATAGCATTTCTTCTGCTTTACCCTTTGACCCGTTTTAAAGTATCTTTTGTGTATTTGGTATCTTTTTTAATTGGCATATACTTCTTTTCCATTTTTGCCGGTAAATTTATTCTGTTTTCTATCATTGAAACATATTATACAACTTATGAGGGGAATGTTGTTAGCGGGGAAGGCTATGGAATGTTGCTGTTACTAATGTTGATTACGGTTATTGGTGTGTATGTACAAACAAAACTTGGCGTTGAAGATAAAAAAATGAACATATTTTCACATATGATGATATTGGCTTGTGGGTTACAGTTGTTTTCTCTACAATTTAGTTTATTTGCTCGCATAGTACTCTATTTTCAATTGGCAATAATAATTTATATACCTATGGTATTGTCTTATCTAAAACAAAAGGAGGTGAGTTATTTAGGGTATTTGGGAGTCCTTGTATTGGCTACCTATTATTTTTTGAATATTTATTTAGAAAATGATTCTTCTATGGTCACTCCATATTTATTCTTATGGGAATGATATTTTGAGGTTTGCTGTATAGGTGGCTTACGCTACATGAGTATAACTATGTCATCAAATACCATCTAACCGGTTAAAGAAATGCAAGAAAGTTTTAAGTTATACTTTGCGCGGGAAGGTAAGCACTCAATTTAGGGCTATGAATTAGAATCCCTACTTTCGCTGCGAACTTAAAACTTTTTATTTATGTATAGTAGCGAAGACTTGGAACGTTTTT
>CASFZH010000098.1 GCA_949299115.1 uncultured Helicobacter sp.
AAAAATCAATATCAAAAAGGAAACTGTATGTTAATGGAAAATGGTATCAAAATTGCTGAAAAACTTTTTAATTGTGATACAATTTAAGTAATTTTAATTTATCGTAGGTGCAACATGAAAAGGGAAGACATTAAAGCAATGGTTGACGAATCGTTTAATAAGGTTTTTAGTGGCAATACGCGTTTAAATGAAGGTAAAATTGAAAATCACTCATCTGATGAATTAAAAAAATATTATCGTGGGCTTAGGAACAATGAGGAATGGGCAAAAGAGAAGCAGAAAGAAAAATTTGATGCAATATCAAAGATTGATATAGAAAAAACGCTTAAGAATATTGATGAGTAATATACAAGAGAGTATGCTAACTGAAGGAAATAAAGATGATGTTACTGACATTGTTCATGAGTTCTATAAACTAGCTAAACAATGTGGTATCAATATTCCACAAAATTATATGCGTGAATGTATAGAAGATATTATGGTGTTTTATGAGCAATATTTAAAACATTTTAATTCTAAGTTTTGTAGTATAGATTTTTATAAAATTGCTTCTTGGTTTTGCGTTATTATGGCTACAAAAATATATAAATTTAATAAAGATAAGAAGCTAGAACACAATAAAAATTGGAAAATACTTGTTATTATCTATGTGCAGTATATTCTTGGGACATTAGAGGATGAAGGGTATGTTCTAAAAGAGCCATCATATAGAGAAAAAATTATGAAAATGGTAGTTATGGAAATCAAAGGTAAAAGCGATTTTGGTATTGGTAAAAATGGCTTATATATGCTTGTGAAAATGGCTTCCATATATTCGTTTCAAAAATAATACAATCATCTCCCAAACTTAAAATGACTTAATATTACTTCTTTTATATCCTCTTTCAAATCATTTGGAATCTCGCCCTTATCATTCATAGGTAAAAATGGTCGTGCAGGGATACTTACCCTTAAGCCTTTCCCTGCTTTACCGCCAAATTGATGTATTTTAGCATATTCTAGGTTTGTGCCTATGCTAACGATACCTTTTGTGCTTTCTTTGCTTTTTTGTAGTTTGGTGCGTGAGTTAATAGAGCTTTGAAGCACACCCGTGTCTCTTAAGATTTTATTGCTTTTTTTATTTTTGAGTGTGGTTTTTGCTAAAGGTTGCCATTTTTCACCAAAGGGACTAGATTCTTTATCAAAGCTATCCATGCTTTTATGGTAGATTTTGTCTGCCACTCTATCAAGTAGTGGGGTGAGATTCTCACACTGCTTTATTGTGTTGTCTATATCTTTTATTAACTCATTGAGTGAAATTTTTACCATTTTTACTCCTTTTGTGATGTATTGTGTTATAATCTTTGTTGGCATAAAAGGAAGTAGGCTGTGTATTTCATATCCCACTTGAAATAGTAGTGTGCAATTCTACAGGATTAAACCTGTGAGCCTTGTTGCGTTTTATGCTTTTCATATATAACTTTTTTATTCTTTAAATTCTTAAATAATATATCCTTATCTTTGTCATCAGCAGAAACTA
Organism: uncultured Helicobacter sp.; assembly: GCA_949299115.1. GTDB lineage: Bacteria > Campylobacterota > Campylobacteria > Campylobacterales > Helicobacteraceae > Helicobacter_A. The sequence continues at coordinate 1,520 of CASFZH010000098.1, forward strand.
AACTCTCAACCCAAATTTCTTTTTTATCACTTAAACTTTTTAAACTTAATCTATACCATCTGCCAAGCCTTGAGGCTACAATATATTTTATTTGAGTGTTTTCATCTTGATAGATTCCATATATATCAGTCAGCATGTCTGCTATAAGTGAGTAATCAAAACTATCAATCTCTGGATGTCTTTTTTTATGTGCAGCAATCATGCTAGCACCAATGCTTATATATTCGGACTCTGTGTTAAATATATCTTTTAGAAGCTGTGGAGTTTTACATATATTTGTAGTCTTTTTTAAATCTTTACCATTCCATAACGCATTAATCCTCCTAAATCTCTCATTTCTTGTCTCTACTTCTTGTATGATTTTATGTAGAGCATTTGTAACAGTGTCATTATCCACATAGCTTTTAAGCTTAGATTCTATAATATTTCTTATATCCTCTTGTGGCGATTTTGGTGTAAAGTCTTTTGGGATTATTTTTGCTACTTCTAAAGGGACACTATGCGTAGGCTTTAATCCTTTTTCTAAAAGCTCATCTGCAGAGATAACTTCTACTCTACACCTACATCCAAAGTCATTTGGTGGATAATATCTCTCCCAAAAGGGATGTTTTCTTGGGAGTATTATATTATGCAGTTTTGCATGTAATGCCCTCACTCTGCTATCTTGCATTGTTACATAGCGAAAGTAGATTCCATCATCATACTTTGCTATGTCTATATCTACTTTTCTATCTGTTAGAGAATCTATTTTCGGATATTCTTTAGGGGAGTTTCTAGCCATTTGTGCTTTCTTTCTACCTTGTGCATACGCACTTTGTATATTTGTCGCATAAATCTTTTTTAGCCTAGAGTTATTGAGATTGCCATAGCCACTTTTTTCTAAAAAGGGCTTTAATTCCTTTTTCCATGAATGAAAGCTTTGCCCTTTTGCTAAGGCTTTTACTAAGCTTTGTTGGATTGTGCTTAAAACATCAATGTCTGCTACCTTACTCACGACAAAGGACTTATTGTAAAAGTCTTGCTTTAATGCCATTTTTGTATCTTTATCTATGCCTAGTAGTGATGTTGCCTTTTTGCTTTGTAGCATGGCTATGGCTTCATAAGGTGGGGTGCTAAAGTCTAAGTTTATATTGATACTATCCATAACATTCTCCTTTTTTTTTGTTTTTGTCTATACATTTTTACGATGAGACAAGAGAAAAAATTCAGCCTTGTCTCATCATTTAGTAGATTTGCTAATTTTTGAATAGGTCATTATCGATACAGATAACTCCCTATCCAAAAATTAGCAAAAACTGCTAAAGCATGAGACATGAGAACAACTCTTAGAATTTGAAATTTTTTAGATTCTATGCTTCTTTGTCATATTGAGGGCATAGCCCGAAATATCTAAAGTATAGAATCAAAAATTTAAAGATATTTCGCTTCACATGACGCAAATAGATGTTTCGCCTAAAGGCTCAACATGACAGAGAATCCAAAGCTAGATTCTAAAAGTAGGAAAAACCTAGATTCTAAAGAATGTGTAAAGAATACAAAT
>CASFZH010000099.1 GCA_949299115.1 uncultured Helicobacter sp.
TGAAGTGGCATTTTTCATGCATTTTCTAAATAATGCAGGATTCCGGTGAAGTGCCATTCCCAATTGCCTGCGCATCCATCCCGGCATTTTGCCTTTCACTACCACTTCCGGCAGCTGGAAATGGTATTCATTCTTGTCATTTGTATTCTTATGTTCCATATCAGTCTTCAGCCCATTTACCATTGTTAAAATCTATATTCCCGAACTTCAGGGACTCCGGTGTGATAATCATTTCCAAAAGGATTCCATCGGTTGCGGCTGATACGGACTTTTTGTAGCTTATGCAATATGCGTTCTCAAAACGGATGGAAAGGACAGCACTGGACATCCCGTCAGGATTCCTGAATACTATATAGCCGGAATGTTTCTGCTTGTGCTTATACATTGCCCAATGGTTAAGCAGATAATTTGATGGATGATTCAGCGATATTGAAAACAAGCCTCCTTTTTCTTCCCAGGCGGGTTCTCCTTTATGATCTACACGTTGCATAAATTCTATGGAGAAAGAATCCAGACTATACGGCTTCTGTGCACTGTCCTCGTCAATCTCCATAAATGCCTTGATACATGGATCGACGACAATAGGAATTGCTTTGCTTGCATTAAATGTTGAGACGAATATAGATGCTGTCCGTTGTGGTTTGTCCCGGCTTTCCTGCCATTCATAATACAGCGTGTCTGAACCTAATGTGACATCTTCACCCTGCAATGTGAGTATGGTTGTGACAAGACCTTGTTCACCGAGCCCTTCATAAGAAAACTTCATTGAAATACATGCCGCATTGAGCAATTGTAATGTCTCTTCTGATATACTTTCTTCCGACAAGTTCAATACTTCGAGTTGCACATTTAACCTTTCTTCACTCTTAAGAATCCATTTATGAAGATATTGGGGAGGAAATCCTCTGAATGCAACGGTAGCCATGCCACCAACGATAGGAGTGGAAGGTTTGCCGTTATCGCTGATGCCTCTGTCAAAAGAGTACTCCATGCTTTCTACTTCAAAGACATCCGTGAAGATAGCAGTACCGTCAGAATTTGTATTAAAAATGCTGCCAGTTCTCATTATTGTTTTGTATGCCGCCATAATAATATATTTAAAGTTCCAAAATGCAAGTACGGAAAAAATAGGGATATTCCAAAATTTATTGTCATAAAGATGAATATTTAACAGATAATTAAATAGGTAAGTTGTGTTTCTAAACATATCATAGATAAAAAATTAAGCGAACAATAGTTGTCTTTTTTTCATTTTCATATCTTTGGTAAAAAGAAGACCATATTTGGATTCTTCCTGTGCTTATATGATAGAAAAAATGTTGCCAGAACACTATATTGAAGTAAAAAATACAGATGCATTAAATCATGCTTATACAAAAGGAGGAACAGTATGGAATTTGGTGCCGTTCTTAAAGAATTAACATACAAAAGCGTATGTCTTTTTTTTATTTTCTCATATTCATTCTTCGCTGTTGCTTGCGTGGCACAACATGAAGAGGATAAAGCTATTGCTGTCAGTGAGATGTGTATTTTTAAGAAGGTGTTGTATAATATACCTATAGATTCAATAGATAGGCAGATTTATAAAGCAAGTTTTTTTAATAGACACAGGGGAAAATACTCGTATTGTCTTACAATATACGCATCAAATGGTACTATTAGCAAGGAAGGTTTAAAAAACAAACTAGATAGTATTGTGAAAACTATAACATTATTGATGAAAAGAGAGGATATTATACTATATGATTTTCAGATATACTATTATTCTGAAAATATGAATACAAGCTTTCATTATGAAATAGGTGAAAACTGAAAAAATCAATTAGTTCAATAAGCAAACTATATCAATAACCGATACAGTAAAAAATAAAATCGGCATATGGAAATTATACCTATGGATACTTGAATCTCATTGAAAATAAACTAAAATTCCCTTTTATAGATTTCCGACTTCGGAGGAAAATCCCCCGACCGTGAGAGAGGGCAAGTTGGTTTTTGTCTGGCAGAATACTTTCTGTCGGACAAAAACACAACTTGCTCTGTTCGTTTGAACAGAAAATCCACATAAAGTGGATTGTGACTCCATGCCCATTTATAGCTATAAAATAGAGTCGTATTTACCTGATGAAAAATGTAAATATCAGTTTGTTTGTGACAAACCTGTATACAGAGTTGAATATCGTGTGAATGGAGTGCCTGATATTTAGTCATTTGCCGAAATTTAAATATTCAATATTGAAAGTTTTATGCTGTATTGAGCTATGGCATCCTGATTTACAGATATTACATATCAATCTGTATCATATAATAGTATGCAGATTGTTATAGTAAAGTTGTATGCGCTGCTTAATGAGGATTGTAATATATTGATAATCAGTGTGTATGTAAAATAAGCTCTGTTGTGATATTGCAATAGTGTAATACCCTGATAACATAATAACACAACAACATGATGCCCTAATAACATAACATTACAATAACATAGTAACACAACAACATAATACCCTAATAACATAACATTGCAATAACATAGTAACATAACAACATAATACCCTAATAACATAATATTGCAATAACATAGTACCCCCATATTATAATATTGTCAGGACATAGTATTATGCCAATATAATGCCCTGACAAAACAATATCCTAATGCTCCAAATAGTATGGTGTAAAAATCCAAACAACATAGCCCGGAAAAATCCATCACCATTATCTGATAATGGATCTTTCTGAGCCATCTTCTTCTTGCTATTTGAAAATCGGATTGG
>CASFZH010000100.1 GCA_949299115.1 uncultured Helicobacter sp.
ATAGTATCACGCAAATTTACAACGGTTTTTGCAACTTTATCATTTGTAAAGCCCAGCTCCTTATAAAGCCCCCTTGCATCGCTTGCGGACATAACTATAATATCTCTTGAATCAAGCCTATTAAGAGATAAACGACCATAGTTTTCAGAGCCTTTTTCGAGTCTTTGACCACCATTCATAGATTCGACAGCGGTAGGAGGCACCCTGCCATCTTGTCCTCTTTCATTTCTACCCATAGTAATCTTGATACCACGACCATCAACACTTCTAAGGTTAAGGCGACCTCTTTCATCAGTGTATGCTTCAACACCTGTTTGATTGGTAACTGCATTAAATGCTTGCACCAAGCGACCATCAGAGTCACCAGCTTTAATGTCATTAATATCACCAAGTGTCAAACCATTGATAACAACATTTGCCATAGAACCAGATTGTACAGCTTTATCAGAAGTTGAGATAACATTAGCAACCGCACGGATACCTGTTTTATCTGAACTTTTATTGATGACTTCAGCTAAAACACCTAAGCCAGTTCCAACTGTGTGTGAAATCTTAACAGATTGCAAATGCACATCATTGATACCATCAACATTTTTGAATGTAATTGCTACTGTGTTGGAGGCTGTAATCAAACCACCTGTTGCAATTCTTACTTGCCCTATCTTATCACTTGTGGTAGCACCAATAGAAGCTTTAATAGATTCATTTGAATACGCACCAACTTGGAATTCTTTATTTGTAAATGCTCCAGATAACAACTTTTGACCATTGAATGAAGTTGTGTTACCAATCATATCAAGACCTTGTATAAGTCTCACGATGTCTGATTGGATAGCACGTCTTGATTGACCATCTTGGGCTGCTTGCACTGCTTTTACTTTCACTGTATCAAGAATCTTTAATTGTTCATCCATAGCTTTATCAGCGATTTGGATAATCCCCATAGCATCATTTGTGTTTGCTATTGCTTGTCCCAATGAACTCGCTTGACTTCTCAAACTATCCGCAATAATCATACCAGAAGCATCATCTGCTGCTTTGTTGATTCTCAAACCTGAACTTAACTTTTCCAAAGAATCACTTAACTTTTCCAAAGAATCTTTAAGACCTCTTTGTGTTACAACTGAATTGACATGTGCGTTTAACGCATTTATGTTAGTATTGACTTGAAAAGCCATCTTACGCTCCTTAATTTTTGTTGTCTCTAAGTTTTCCTTGCTTTGTTGAAAACTAAATCGGCAGTTTTTGTTTTTTTGTTTAGGAATTTAATATTTTTTATTGTATTGATTCAAAAATTTCAGTGCAGTGATTTCTTTATTTTTGCGATAAGGCACAATGCAAAGGCTATAAATTAAAATCTATAGATTCCAAATTGATTATTTCTAAACATCTACACAACAGACTAATATTTATTAACCAAAAAAAGCAGTTTCAATAGATTCTTATAAGTGAATAAAAATATCGCAACACAACATCAAAAAGATAAATTTGGTTTAAATCTTCAACATCTTTGTAGCTGCAATATTGATAAAATCAGAATTTCAAAAATACTATTATAGAAAATTTTATAGATTCTAGGTAAAAAATAGTTGCCTAAGAATCTGCTTACCCTATTTTCATTTGCTAAAGAATAACACACTTCATGATTCTTTATTGCATGGATACAAAAGTTTAGTGTATAATTTTGAAGATTTTGATTGTAGTGAGGTTTTATTATGTTACAACGTCTTGCAATAACATTATTCATAATATTAGGAGTTCATTATATGAATGCAAATGAAATAAAACATATTGAAATTAATGGTGTGGCTATTCCCGTGATTAGCGAAACATCACATGTAATCCCAGTAGGTCATGTCGAGCTTATATTTATTGGTGGTGGCAATATGTTTAACCCCCCAAAGCAACCCTTAGCAAAAGTAGCGAGTGCCATACTAAATTATGGGACAAAAAAACTTGGTAATGTGGGCTTTGCGGATATATTAGAGAGCAAGGCAATAGGACTTAATATTGCTGCAGGGAATACTGCTCTCACATTCGAGCTCGATTTTCTAAAAGAATATGAAGATTTCGCATATACACAATTACGGAATCTCCTTTCTGACCCCAACTTGACTAAAACTGCTTTACAAGACATACAAACCAAATTGCATTCTGCTTTTATGAGTAAAAACACAGATTTTGATTATCAAGCCTCAAGGTTGCTTCACAAACACATTTTTGCAAGAACACCGCTTGCCTATCCAGCCTTAGGAAATAGTATCAAGGAAATCGATTCTATAACATTGCAAGATATTCAAAATTATTTGCAATCTAATCTTGTTTTAGAACGTATGATTATCATCATTGGCGGGGATTTAGATATTACCAAAAGCCTATCCAAACTCAAAGATACATTAGCATTTTTAGACAAAGGACAAAAAGCACCTATCCCTCAATACCAACCAAAAGTATCTACAACAAAGACACTGCAAAAAGACACACAACAAGCTTATATTTATTTTGCAAGCCCACTTTCTATCAAAAGCATTCGCGATGAAGGTTATATAGCTCAAGTAGCTGGTTTTATACTTGGTAGTTCTGGATTTGGTAGTCGATTAATGGAAGAAATACGTGTCAAACGTGGATTAGCATATTCAGCCTATATGTATCCAAGTCTCACACGTGTAAGCACATATTTCACAGGACATATGCAAACTGCACTTGATAAACAAGATGAAGCTATTGCTATTACAAAGAGTTTGGTGCGGGATTTTGTTGAAAAAGGTGCTACACAAGAGGAGCTAGATTCTGCCAAACAATTTATCCTAGGAAATAAACCACTACAAGAAGAGACATTGGGACAAAGACTTAATGCGAAATTCATGAATTATTATAATGGATTGCCATTAAATTACCGAGATGAATTTATCAAAAAAGTTCAGAATCTTGATTTAGAAACGCTTAACAATTTTATTAAAGCTCATGCTGAAATTGCAGAGTTAACGTTTGCTATTATTACAAAAGATTAGAATCCATTTTTTCACAAATTTAGATTCTAATGTAGAATCACAAAAACTTTAGAATACTTCATAGTGTTATAAAAATTCCACACTGTTGTATTTTTAGCAATATTCTTGAGATTCTAAAATCTGACACTCAAAAATCCTTAATACAATAAACAAAATCCAAATAGACATCATGACACAATACTATGACATTGTAATTGACATCTATCTAAATATAAATCAATATGAATACTCTTGCATACCAAATAAATAATATACCACACATATATAAAGAATCTCTCGGAATCTTAATTGTTTAGATTCTAGATTCTTTGTCATATTGAGGGTGCAACCCGAAATATCTAAAGTATAGATTCTACAATACAGAATCTAGATTCTATAAATACGTCATATTGAGCGAAGCGAAAAGAATCAATGTTGAGATTCTAAAATTTTTATAATGATTTTCTACTAGATCCATGTCTTTAGATTTGCATATTTGTAGATTGTTGGTTATCTTAGAATCTAAAGCTTTAAAAAAAGATAGCATAACATCTTAGAAGCCTTAAATCTAACAGAATGCGAAGTGAGGATTAGATTCTTTTAGAATTTTTAGAATCTTTTTTTATGACTAAGAATCTTGTGTTGTGATAGAGATTTCTAAACCATTGAGACATGAATGTAATCGTCATGTTGGATTTCCCACATCATATTGTCCTTTCCCATCATATTGAGCTTTAGGCGAAATCTCAATAAATGCAATAAAATCTTGTGATAATAAAACATCCAAAAAAATAAAGTGAAATATCTTAAGAAGGCAAAATATCCAAAATATCTTAGTATTAAGTGAAGCAATCCTAAAAATTCAACATGAGAGATTCTACAATCAGAATCCTAGATTATCACAAATCTACTAATGAAAACTCTGACAACAACAAGAAAAACAGCAATAAGATTCTTAGAATTCCAATTATTTCTCTATAAGATTCTAGGATAAACAATAAAATCCCAAAGATTATTACGATATGTGAGGTAAGAATGCTTAATCCGCCATATTTCACCCAACTCAATATAACGAAAAAAGAGGTATGCGTTCGTCATG
>CASFZH010000101.1 GCA_949299115.1 uncultured Helicobacter sp.
AAGCTACCTAAAACCACACAGCCAAAAGTCCCTGCTATTAATAATATCAATATGGAAGTAGCCCTAAATCAAAGTAAGGCAAGAAGGGCTAGTGGTGATTCTCTCTTAGAGATAGCTGATAAAGCACTGCAATATCAAGAGGATAAAAGAGAGGTGCAAAGGGATTTAAGCTTTAAGGCAGCGGTATTGAATCCAAGAAATAAGGATACAAAGACATAAATGCAGTCTTGTCTCATCATTTGGTTTATCTCTTGTACTCCTAACTTATGGGATTAGATTCTGTGTTGTCATGTGCTGCGAATGCGTAGCATTCGTGGCAATCAGTCTAAGATAAACCAAATGATGAGACAAGACTGCATTTCTAAAGAAAGGAGAAACAATGAGATTTGAAATAGCCATATCCAGTCTAAAATATGGCTGCAGGATACAAAGAAAAGCATGGAATGAGGGCTTTTTAGCCTTTGATTATGAGGATATTTTTAGCGTAAAAAAACAGCTTCTCTATATCTGTGGGGAAATAAGAACACCCTATATTCTCACCCAAGAGGATTATAGCAGCACAGATTGGGAGGTGCTAGATGTAGTATTGTAAAACATGGCAGAGCAATATAAAGCAGCCAGATTCAAAGCATATACTGCAACATTACATGTAGAGAAAACGAGAAAAATTATAAAGGATTATTCATGATTGAAAAAGTAAGAAAAGATTTACAAATGTTTATGGAAATTCATAATGTTAGTCAAAATGCCCTCTGTCGTGCACTTGGCATTAATCCTAGTGCTATTTCTACTTTTAGAAAAGGTGAGTATAAAGGGAATAATGAGGAATTGGCTAAAAAGTTAAAGCTTTATATGGATAACTTTATAGCTAAGAAGAGTGATAGTAGAAATAATGAGAACATAAAAGTTTTTTCCTCTAATGATAAAAAAATGGCAGATTTTGTTATCAATGAAGCCTATCACGATAAGCAAATAGCCCTTATTACAGGTGGGGCTGGGAGTGGTAAAAGCACGATAGTAAAAGAGTATGTAGCCACACATCCAAATGCCATACTCATAGAGGCAACACTACATACGACTGCAAAAGTGCTCTTAGAGATTCTTAGTGAAAAACTTAGCATCGCTCATACAAAAAGCCTACATGATAAAGTGGTAGCTATCTCATTGGAGCTAAGAAAGCGAGATGTCATTATACTCATTGATGAAGCAGAGCATTTACCCTTGAGGGCTTTAGAGGATTTGAGGCGTATATGGGATTTCTCACAATGTCCAATAATTTTAGTAGGCACAGAGATACTCCTAAAAAATCTTATGGGTAAAAATGGTGAATTACGACAACTGTACTCAAGGATTGATGGTAAATGGCATGTAAGGGGACTAGATAAGAGCGAATCTCGTGCTTATTATGGCAATGTGGGTGAGACTATATTTAAGTATACAAAAGGGAATTTTAGAAGCAGTGCAAAGCTTTATAGAAAAGCAAAGAGGCTTGCTAGCCTGCATAATACAGAGATACAAGAAGAGATAATAGCACAAGCTAGCTCTATGATTATTTTATAAAGAATACTAGATAATACAAATAGCATAAAAAGAGATAAGGGGAAAAATATGAATACAATCTATTATCATGGCACAACGCTAGAGTATATACAACAGGAGTTTGGAAGCAAAGAGGCAGAGTATTATAAAGGCTTGTCCCCTAAAGACAAAAAACAGTATACAGCTCATATCCGCCTTACAAAAAAGCCTTTGCCTCCAAGTATCTATCTTGCAAGATTGCAAGAAAAAAGAGAAGCCTCTAAAAAAGAAAAGGTAAGAGTAGAGAAAAAAATACTACTAGCCTTTGATGAAAAGGAGTTTGCCTTTTATCAATCCCTCCCTTATCCTAGCAAAAGAGGCTATGCAGGATATACTTCTGCTATGTATGCTGCAGGTTCTGCCTATAAATCCCCAAGTGCATGGTATGAGCAAAAAAGACGCAAAATTGATAGAGCTCTTAGTTCTGCAAGTAAAGAAACACAAACTCTAGTGCATCTCTATGCTTTGTTTGGAGAGAGCTATGTGAAGAAGACATTAGCAAAGTTTGCAAGGCTTATGAAAGAGAGGCTGCCAAACTATCAAGACTATTTAGAGGTCTTTGATAAAGAGCATGCGCCATGAAACTATAAGGCAATGAGCTTTAGACAAAATTTAGGGTAGAAGTTTCTATCGATAATGACTACCCTAAATTTTGTCTAATCGTAAAAACGTAGAGACAAAACTGATTTTTTATAAGGAGAATAGTATGAAATACACAGATTTTTCTGACATAGATTCAGACTTAAGGCGATTATGTGAGCTAGAAGTAGCCATAGCCAATATAGATGGTGAAATAACCTTGCAAATCAAGGTGAAATAACCTTGCAAATCAACGCCATTAAAGACAAATACAAGGCACAGGTAGAATCATTGCAAAATGAGGCAAATTTCATTAGACAAGAGATAGAAAACTATTGCGAAAGCAATAAACATGAGTTTGCGAATAAACGCAGCAAAGAGCTAGTCTTTGGGACAATAGGATATAGGGTAAGCAAAAGTGTGAGCCTACCACGCAATAAAGACAAAATGCAAAGCTTGCTTGCAAGCATTAAGAAATTTGGATTACAAGAGTGCATAGTCTATGAGGAAAAGCCAAATAAAGAGGCATTAGTAGAGCTAGATGATACAAGCTTGGTTAAGCTTGGATTAAAGCGTATAGTCAAAGATAACTTTAGGATAGAGCC
>CASFZH010000102.1 GCA_949299115.1 uncultured Helicobacter sp.
ATCTTCACCTTTTAGAATGTGCAATTAAAAATAACAACCATATTTCTGACTTATTATCTATAAAATATTGAGTAATAATCGGTTGTAAATACCGTAACTATAAGTTAGCTTCTTATTAGTTTCGCTATAATTATAGGCTTAATTTTAATGGATGTTTGGACTCTTTTTTTGAATTATATAAAGTATCGTAATTTATTGGTTTACAGAGTTTATTGCATAATGTAAAAAGTGTTGTATACTCAAAATCTTATATGCATAAAATAAAATAGGAAAAAATTTATTTACTAGTAAGTATAAAATGATTATCTTTGCAGTATGAACGATACAAGAAATGAAATAATACGTATAGGTAGCGAATTAATACGCTCCGTAGGATATAATGCTTTTAGCTATGCAGATATTGCGAAAGTACTAAATATCAAAAATGCTGCTATCCATTATTATTTTCCCACTAAATCTGATTTAGGGGAAGAAATTATTAAGCGTAATATAGATGCATTTAATGAATTAATTAGCCGCTGGAAAACATTAAGTTATAAACAGCAATATTATAATTATATTCATATGCACGATAGTTTCATAAATAATCATTGGGTATGTATTGTTGGTGCACTTGCACCTTCATTTGATACGTTACCAGAAAATATGCAGCAAAAATTATCTATCCTAATAAATATCATTTTAGATTGGCTAACAAACTTGTTAGATGTAGGACTAAAATCAAATGATTTTTCTTTTGCAGAACAACCTAAAATTAAAGCTCTTATGATTCATTCAACGCTATTATCAGCTTTACAAATAACAAAAGTGTTAAGAGATAATACTGTATATCAGAATATACAAGAGGGATTACTGAAAATATAATTTTTTTTACAATATAACTTACTTACTAATAAGTATAATTATGAATGCAACAATTAACTCGATAGGAATTTATCATCCTAAACAGAAAGTTTACAACACTTATTTTGAAGAAAGACTAGAAACATCTGATAAATGGATTAAAGAAAGAACTGGCATTGAAAGTCGATTCTTTGCATCACCAGATGAATACACAAGTGATATGTGTGTACAAGCAGCAATCAACCTGTCACTAAATTATAATAAAGATTTAAGTGATGTGGATTTTATAATTGTGGCAACAACAACTCCAGACCAAGTTGTCCCGAATGTAGCAAGCCAAGTACAAACACGTCTTAAAATTCCTCATGCGGGAGCCATTGATATATCATGTGCATGTGCAGGTTTTTGTAATGGACTAATATTAGCAAAAGGACTAATAGCAGCAGGAACACACAAAAAAATTCTAGTTTTTGGTGCTGATACTTTATCGAAAGTAACAGACTTTACAGATAGAACTACTTGTATATTATTCGGTGATGCAGCCGGAGCTGTTATTGTAGAATGTAGTGAAGAGAATGATTTATTAGAAACTATAACAGAAACCAATGGTGAATTTGGAAAAGACCTATATTTAACCAGTCAGAAAAATTCTATAAATGATGAAGAAGTCGTAGCAAATAACAAATTACATCAAAATGGTAGAATTGTATATAAATGGGCTATACAGACATTATCATATGGGTTACAATCTCTTGCACGAAAAAACTGTATGTCATTAGATGACATCGCCTATTTTTTACCTCATAGCGCAAACTACAGACTATTAGAGGCTGTTTGTAAAGAACTTAAAATACCAATGGAGAAATGTTTAGATAGTGTGAGGAAATATGGTAATACTTCTGCTGCGTCTATACCATTAGCATGGTATGAAGGCATAAAAAACAATAAAATACAATTAAATGACAAATTGTTACTTATGGGCTTTGGTGGTGGTTTTACATATGGTGGAATTTGCATTAAAAACAAAATTCCACCATATAATACAATAAGCAATATGTAACAAAATATTTTTATGAATATTTATATGATTTTTTTAGTATTGTGGACAGAACAGTTATGTATAATCAATAGAATAGCCACCAATGTAAAAGATGGTGATAGTATGTTTAATAATAATGCTTATCTTGACTCTACTGTCGTTATGAATGACAAATGTACATTTAATTTGTTAAGGGCTGCGGAAGAAGATTTATTGCCTAAAACATGAATACTACATTTTCAAGATGGAAGGAATCCCTCCACCTGAAAATCCTGTCGGGCTATCTCATACTGGGACTGCTCGTACTGGGTATCATCACGGCTGTATGGTACGAAAAGCAGGTATTCGAGCAGGCGGAGGCAGAGGAACGCAGCCTGCTCATGCAGCGTGCTGCCGCCAGCGAAGCATACCGGGGACTGATCACACTGTTTCTGGACAATGACCGCGCAATGCTG
>CASFZH010000103.1 GCA_949299115.1 uncultured Helicobacter sp.
TCCTACTAATATTATAAAACTAAGAATTATAGAATCACTAATAGCTAAAAATTGTGGAAAGAATGCCATGAAAAATAGAATATCTTTTGGATTGGTGATTCTGTGATTCTTAGTTTTATAATATTGGGCTATATTATATTTAATAAATCTTACAATAATGGGTTTTATTCATGTCTTAATTGATATCGCTTTTTTCTTGCTGTATAGATTGGGCTGTTTGTAAATTTTATGAGAGTCATTGATAAATGGCTTATTCTAATAATAAAAAATTTAATTTATTTTTTCAAAAGACTATAAATTGAGATATGTCGATTCTATAAATGTTTCTTTGTTAATGCAAGAGATAGAAATATAAAAGTATTCTTATCTAAAGTTGATGAATATGCGATAGAATTTATTTTTAAAGTTTATAAAGGGTAAGACAATGACATACCATAATACTTCTGATGAAATATTTATGCAAATTGCCCTTGATTATGCGTGGAGATTCCAAACACTCACTTTACCAAATCCATGTGTTGGTGCTCTAGTTTTATATAGGAATGTTGTTATAGCATTGCAGGCACATTATAAGGTTGGGTATCCGCATGCGGAAGTTCTAGCATGTAAAGAGGCATTTTTTTATCTTGCTAAACATGATATATCGGCACAGCAAAAGATTAGACAAACACTTGTGTTAATGCAAGCAAATAAGCATTATGAGGATTCTCATTGTATTTCAATGACTTTGGAATCATTGCTAGATACTCTCACATCGTTACATGATTCGCAACAGATACATGATTTCATAAAAACATATCATAGTGGGATTTTTCATGAATGTGAGTTTTTTGTTACCCTAGAGCCATGTAATCATTATGGCAAGACACCACCTTGTGCCATTCTTTTAAAAGCTATTGCCCCAAAGCGTGTTATTATTGCTCATGAGGACAATAATCCGTGTGCATCCGGTGGTACGACTACATTACGCGACATTCCTATTACGCGTAATGTTTTGCGTGAACAGTCAAATGCTCTACTTTATCCCTTTTTGCAATGGCAGAAGAAACAAGGTTTCACACTTTTTAAGATTGCCCATCGTCTTAATGGTGATTATAAGCATGGTATTATAAGTAATGAAGATTCTAGAATCTTTACACATAATATGCGATGTGTTGCCGATTCTATTGTGATTTCTGGAGAAACTTTGCGTAACGACAACCCCTTACTTGATGTGCGTTTTGCTATTGCTCCGTATTGTGGGATATCTTGTGACAACACAGTTCAAAAAGATATGCCAAAAATCTATATTCTTAGTAAAACCATGACTATGCAAGACATACAAACATATAGAATCTGTCATCGCGATGTGGAGATTATACGCAATGCTACACAGATTCCACAATGTGGCTTTACTATCATTGAAGGTGGTTATAACTTTTTATTGTCAATATGGGCAGACATGCAATCTCATAATATTGAGATGTGTATTGATGGTATTATGGGCTATATAGCCCCAACCCTTTCTCTCATGCCATTGTCAAGTACTACAACGAAAGATAGTAAAGCTATTATGCAATATTTTACATTAAGTCATACTACAAAGTTGCAGAATTTTTGGCAATTACAACGCGATATTGTATTAATGAAAGACAATGCTTCTAACACAAATGCTGCAATTTCACAAGATTTCACAAGAGAGACTATAGAATCACCCAATCAAGTAAAAGAAAAAGCAATACCATATAATTTGACAAAGACTCAAGCAAAGTTAAGTGATTTAATGACAAGCGATGTAACATTGCATAATACTTTATCAAACATAGTACAGAATAGGCAATATACTATAACCAATCATGATCTGCAAACAAATATATTATACTGGCTTTTTGCACGAGATTTATCAATGTATTAGATATGATATGTAATAAACCTCTTTATATGAAAACATATAATTAATGGTAGAATATGGATTTAAGTTTCTATAACGTTTTATCTCATTGTCGTCCTTTTACTATACTATGATTATATTTCTAATATTGCTTTTTCTTGTAGTAACACAACATTCCAATCTACATCTATAATATATACAATAGAGGTTGTATTGTGATAGAGCATGTATCATATTGTTTTACTTATAGTCTTTATAAATCATTGTATATATAGAGATTATTGCTACATAATTCTATATCAATATGCACTATATAATATGCCATTTGT
>CASFZH010000104.1 GCA_949299115.1 uncultured Helicobacter sp.
TCTCCCCCATCATCACAAACATACAAATCATTACACAAACTATTATGAGAATCCACTACACCACCCATTGTTGTATCTAGCTTTGTATTAATGGATGCTCTATTAGATTCTATGTCTTTGCTTTGTGTGTTGTCGCTACTCACTGTATTTTGCTGTATATCTTGTATGTTGCTAGATTCTATTCTGTCATGCTTATCATACAAAGCATATTCTGCTCTTTTGTCATGTTGAGACACCGCCAAAACATCTATATTCCTTGTCATGTTGAGCGTGTGCGAAACATCTCTTGTTGTATCTGTCTCTTTTTGGTTATGTAAAACATCTAGCAAGGCGTTTTTAGCTAAAGTATGTAACAAAGCCTCACTAGATTTTAAAACATCTAGCTTACTTTGTTTGACTGCCCTCTCTAGCCTTGTGAGCTTGGTATTTAGCCTACTTTGTTTGACTGCCTTCTCTAGCCTATTCACTCTATAATTATGTAGAAAAGCCTCTGCTTCCTCTGCACTATTAAATGGTTCGCTCCATATCTGGAGGACTTTGCCACCACGACCAATGCCTTTGGTGTAGGTGAAGATGAAATATTTATTATCTATTTGGATAATATTTTTATGGTTTGAGGTTGCTTTTAAAACTTTCTTGTTAATAGCCTGAATGCTTATATGATACATCTTTCCAAATTCTCTTGTTATCATCTTATGAATCCATCCTCCCTAAGGGCTTTTTCGTATCTAGGCATATCTGCTTTTGGATATTTGCATATAAAAAATCTTAAGGTTGAATAATTTAGATTTTTTTTAATGCTGTATGTTTTAATAGTCCCATATCTCTTTTTTATTCGACTACTTATATTTTTTTTCATCAACACCCCTTATTTTATATATAATGTTATATAACAAAAAAAACAAATTGCATCTTAATTGCATTATATTATCCAAATAGATAATATAAGTCAAGGTAATTTTATGAAAATAGATAATAAATTAAGGGAAATAAGAAATTCATTAGGGATTAAGCAAAATAAATTTGCCTATGACCTTGATATTCCGCTCCAAACATATATTAGGTATGAACACAATAAAAGGGAGGTTCCGAGCAGTGTTATGAAAAAAATTTCAGATAAGTATGGTGTTGATTTTAACACATTCTACAATGGTGTGATTGAAGGAAATAGCAATATTCAGATTATTGGTCGCAATAACAATATTGCAAATGCTAAAAATGATGAGTTGGAAGAAATATTTCAGCTCATCAGAGATTATGCACCACCAAAGATGATTAAAGACATTAAAGAAAAACTCTTAAAAATAAAGGATAGTTATGGCGATTAATGGCAACAACAACATTCAGATTAATGGAAATAACAATAGTATAGTTTATGGTGAAAAGAAGATTGTTAGAAAAGTGGTTGAATTGCAATTAGACCCAGATATTCATATTACGCCAGATCAAAGGTTTGAGTTGCAAAAACAAGTTAAAGATATACATGATTTTTGCAAAAAATTCCAAATTCATTTTAGAGATGGTGTAGACATAAGCAATACAAGCAGAGATGTGTGGTGGAGCTTAAAAACAAAAATGAAAGTTAATAGTTATAGGGAAATAGAGCAAGATAATTTTAATAAAGCTGTAAAGCATTTGAAATTTTTAAAAAAGAAAGTTGTGGATAAATTAAAAGACAAAAGTGCAAAAGATTACAAAGAATATATGATCCCTAAACTACAAGAAATTTTTAATATTAAAAAATCTCAAAAAGGTGTAGTTAGCGGATGCAATAACTTGCTTGATTTTACCGCAAAAAAAACAGGAAAGGTTAAAACTAATATGTCGCTTTTTTCTAAAGACGATATAGCTAAAACTTATACTGCACTAATCAGCATAAAAGGTTGATTAGTCAGTTGATTAGTCAGTTGATTAGTCAGTTGATTAGTCAGTTGATTAGTGTTTGTAGTCTATTACTCACGCAATACCATCTCAATATAGGACTTTAGTGCAAAAAGGATTGCCAAGAGAGGGGCAAATATGCGTTACTCGTATTGATGATGAGCTCTATATCAAGAGATTGCAGAAATTACCTAGATACAAGCTTATAAGCGATAATAAAAGCTATGATGATATAGACCTAGATGGCAGAGATTATGAAATTCTAGGCATT
>CASFZH010000105.1 GCA_949299115.1 uncultured Helicobacter sp.
CATCCATCGCCAAACTCCTTTTGTATAAATATAACAACATGATGTTTTACATTATTGCAAAAGTCAAGATATTCAAAAGAAAATATTTCTAAATTTAGACGAAGATACAATATTTAATAAATAAAATAAACTATGGAATTAGCTAAATAGTAAAATTTTGCAGAAGTTAAACATAATAATACCTATTTACAATGTGTTATAACGTATTTAAAGAATCTGATAACATTGTAATGTCGTGATTCTTGGGATTTGTAAAACAGTTTTTTTATTATTTTTGATTAAGTGTCATTGATGTCATTAATTCGTAAAATCAACTTCTCGGTAACTTGGAACAGAAGTTAACTTTTAATATAGCGATGTTAAAGGTTAAAAAAATAAATTGTCATTGATGTCAAAAACTTTCAAATTCCAAACAAACAATGCGAAAATATAATTCTGTCACTGTCAAATTTGTTGTTAAAATATATTTTCATCTCTTTTATACAGTAAGCTTGTGTATGAATTGTATTGTTATCTATCGGTTTTAAGTCTAAGCAATAAAATGGTAACTTTTCCCGTATTGTTGCTTTGAGAATGGCATTTTGCAGTTCCTGTTCGCTAAATCTTTCATGGTTAAACAATATATGAAAATGCCATTCGTCTGATGTTCCCAACTCTGCAAAGGCTATAAATGACAAATGATGTTTATTCCAATTATTCATCAAACTCTTTTCAAATGCCTTCATTATGTTTCTTAAGTGTTCCTTTGCATTATCCAAGTTGGCAGATTTTTTATTATCCGGAAGTTGAAGTGTTAAAAAATAAGTTGGATGGAAAGTGTCGTTTATCCATTTATTAAATTCTTCTTTGATTGGGATAGATACATAAGATTCTATTTTTTGGCCGCAGGATTCAGTTGTTTTATTTGGTATAGGTGTCTTAAGGTTTTGATGAAATGGTTGTCTGTGCGTCATTTTAGGTATCCCATTTTAGTATTTTGATAAAGGTTAATTCTGAGAGATACAAAAGACAGACATATATGCGTATAAACTATTTTTGAGACATAGTAATAAAATTTTGAGAGAAGAAGAAAACCGTCATACAAATATTTTTTTATATCGTAACAATAAGAAGTACCATATCTCTCATACTCTATACATTATACTATAAGACAATATAACCGAACAGAAGATAACCCCATGATAACCAATGTCGCCTTGATTCTTTGACATATTGACGCGTGACTTTTAAGGATTGATACTTTCTTCTTTCGCGTCATGGTGTCATTGATAATTTTGGCGACATTTACTTTTATCATCTCTCTTCTGCTGCTTGTTATTGGTGATACATTGGGACGCAAGTCTTATTGTATCTGGTTTAACATTGTCTTTATTTGTCATGTATCTTCTGTATTTATCTCTTATGTATTATTTCTTTTATTTATCTTTATTGTTATCTTATCTTTTGTATTTATTATATTTTTTATTGTTATTTATTATTTTTAATTCATTTATTTTAAGTAGCCGCGTTTCTTGCTTCCTTGTATCCCGGACTGCCGAAACAGCTATACAAGATTATGAGGGATCTTGGTAACCGGTTGATGATGATACTTTTTTATAGAATTGTTTTTTTTCGCAGTTTTGATAAAAAAAATTCCAAATAGTGTATTTTTTTTGCGTACTTTTGAAATTTTTCAATGTATATATATAGAAAAGCCAACTTTTGAAATAACAAAAGCTGGCATTATTGCTGTAATAATAACTTCGGTGTTTTAGAACCCAGAAGTTTAATTATTTATCTTTAGGAAAAGGCCAGTTCCTTAGATAAGAGTTGGGATTTATATCATAGTTTCTCAACTCATGTCCAACAACAGGATAGTGTACTATACTATCATTTTCAAGCTTTACCATTTGAGGATAATTTTCTAATTTTTCATCAGGGTGAGCCGTCCTATTAGGAATAGTTTCAGCTAAGACTGCAGCTAATCTTGGAAGAAAAGATTCCGCCAATACTGTGTTAATAAAATTATCAGAAGCCCATGTTGGCACTTTATATTCAGGCTTATTGCGACACCATATTTCGCCATTAGGAAAACCAAGTAAAATAAGTTTTTCTTTAAGATTATATACTCTTGCGTCAGAATAAGTAACATTTCCATCTTTATCAACAAGTGGGCGTCCAGGGTGAACAGAACTCATACCGCTTATACTTCCACAATCGCTAGTGATAGTACTGGCAGGTTTATCCCAAGATTCTCTTTTATAGCGTCCTTTACGATCAGAACCACTTTTTGAACCATCCTTATTTTTAGGTTGATATTTTTCAGCATTATCCCAAGCCGATTTGCCAGTTGGAGTATGTCTTAACATTTCAACTTCTTGACGAGTTAGTTTAGGTATGGACCAATATCTATAGAAATAAATATTCTCGTCTGATGTAGATTGTTTTAAATAATTATATGGTAAGAAATGATTTGCTGAAAAATTATCTAAAGAAGGTAAATTTCCAATCGCATCCATTAGTGTAACTTGTTTTTTGAATGGTATAGGGAATTTCCACATACCTTTTTTAGAAGCAAGTAAAATCATACGCTCTCTTGCTTGTGGTGTGCCATAATTTGCCCCATTTATTTTGTCAATATTAACTTCATAACCAAGTTTTTCCAGTCTATACTTAATATACTCAGCAATAGTTTTTCCTTCCAGTATATGTTGTAAACCTTTGGGGCTTGCAGTCATATATGGAGGAACATTTTCTATCAAGACATAGTCATTTATGCTATCAACACCTTCAATTATATTTAGGATAGGAAGAAATAATTTTGTTCTTGGATCATTAAAATCTCTTTTCCCCGCAAGGGATATGGTTTGACATGGTGGCGTGGCAATTATGAGCTTGCAGGATTGTTTTATATGTTCTTCTATAATTTGTTTTTGTATGTCTTTATCAAACAAATCACCTTGGAATACTTTAACCGAAGGATAGACTTCTTTATACCATTGAACCCTAGGCTTTTCGTATTCCGCAGCAATGACATTTTTAACATGTGCATATTCCAAGAAATATTCATCAATTCCCACATTTGAACAAAGAGTTGTTGAGCGAATAGGAGGTAATTTCATAACTTCTTCTGGATAAGGCACATAATCCATATATACTGCTTCAGGATTATATGGTTTGTTATTCTCAGCTTTGTGTTTTTTTTTAATCATTTGGATAGCCATTGCTCTAGTTGGTATTTCTCTATTTTCCCAACCTTGCTTAATCGCAGCTTCAACAGCCCATTCTTGCAACATAGAAATTTTTTTAGCTTGTTCAGGGGTTAAACCATATTTTTGTTTTATTTCTTCAGTTTTGGTTTTATGTTGTTCGTTAACTTTTTTTAAATCCGTACGCATTCCCTGTCTTGTTTTTATTTGTTTGAGATTAGTGGATAATGTTAATTCAGCTCTTAAAACTAATTCACCGCATTCAATGGCTCTGTCTAACGCCATATTGTATATTTGAGGATTTAAACCTTGAGTAACATAGCGTGTTGCTATTTTTTTCATATAATCTCTTA
>CASFZH010000106.1 GCA_949299115.1 uncultured Helicobacter sp.
GTAGCAAATATATTGTTTTCATAATTTATTCTCCAAATACTCTAATAAATATACGCCTTCTGTCATATTTGTATCCTTATACGCGATTTTGGCGTGTGCGTATATATCAGTTTTATCTATATTGAATAGCTCAAGCAAAGCTACGACAAGCTTTTCTAAACTCTCTAGTTGCTTTGTTATAGCGTTTGGGTATCTTTTTGTCTTATCATCATATTCCCAACCACTTCAATGCCTATACTATCAGAATTTATGGGATACCTGTTTGGATAGGATTTTGCTTAAACCCATAACCTAATATTATAATGCGTGGGATATGATTTTTTGTTTATCGTATTAATCATAGCAGCCCACTCCATTGCCTCCAAAACATACCATTATAGAGATAAGCATAAAAAATAGTAACCAAGAGAGCCATAGGCAATTACTACGACTAAGAATCTTGTTGTAAAATGCAAAATATAGTATTAAAACAAGCATAGACAGCATAGGCACGCATTGAAGCAAATATGCTATATCAATTTCTATGGGAAAGTTAGAACAGGTTGGCTCTTCTAGGTCGTGTACACAGTCTATCGCCCAATAATACCTACAATGAAACGCTATACTTAAGCCAAACACAACACCCCAAGCAAAGATGAAAACTCCATTTACTATAAGTGTGGCACAGATTCTATACAATCGGTATAGTTGCCACTTAGAATCTAAATATCGTTTGCCTAGAAACACCATAAAACAAGCCACAGAATACAAAAGGCAATATACATCAAGCAAAATAAATTTATAAGGTTTCTCATACGAGTCAAAAAATACTTTTATCACATTTGGACTAATGGTATAAGGAATATGAAATACCCAAACAACTACCAATCCTAACAATGCAATAAAAACAAATATATCTTTCGTGTGCGTATTCATTGAAAAATACCTTTAATAGCCCTCTCTTTCAATTCAGCTCCATAGGAGATTCCTGCATTATTTGCTTTTGTATCACTCATATCAAATACTGTACCATCACCACCCCATTTTTGTTTAACCAAATCCACTATTTCATTGCCAACACTTGCGATATTAGCAGCTATGACATTATCTCTAAAAGCCATTAATGCACTAAAGAGAAAATGACTAACCTTATCTAATCCATTCTCATCACCCTCAAATTTAGGCACATAGTTTTCATAAAGATGAAATATAGCAACACCGCCATTTTTATACTCTACTTCGCCAAACATACGACTTTTTGCGATAAGCTTACAACATTCTATAAGAGTTTCAAGGATTCTGATATAAAGAATACTTGTTTTTCCCTGTATGCCACTCTCCACCATACACCTCCCAAACTCCACATAATATTCTTGTGGGAAATCGTTCTTATAGATTTGATAATCACTGATAAGCTTGTCTAGGGCTTTGTAAATAAGCGAATCTTTACTCATATCTTTACGATTTATGATGTCGATTGTAGAAAACGCAATGATTCTTATATCTTGCTCTGTGATTTTTTGGTTTGTATTAGCCCAAGATTTTAGGATTCTAGTTTGGTTAGATTCAGTATTTGCAATAATACTATCACTTACATTTTCTTTTGGAATCTCAATCTTAACAATCCTGCCTTGTGGTTTATTGAGAGAGAACATCTGCGTGCATTGCCTAATCCCCACCCATACTTTCACTTCTTGATAGATTTGTTGGCTTGTGGGATAGAGGATATTTTTTAGATTCTCAAAGTCCCTACTATCTCTAAAATAGATAGAATCTGTATTATTTTGTTGTGTAGTATTGTTTGATGAATCTTGAATAGATTGTGTAGGATTATTTGTATAAATCTTATAAAGCTTATTATTTGACTTAAGGGCTAGATAATCATTTTGTATATTATAGCCTAGAGTATATTGTGTATCCTCTGTGAAGTCTTTTGCAAGATGAGGCATTATTGTATTGTCTATATGAAATATCTCTTTTATATCATTATGCCATAGAATATAGGTGTCTTGTGTATAAAAGCATAGCAAATACGTTAAGTAGCTTAGAGATTCTGAAATCTTTTATCATACAAAAAGATGATACATACGCTCATATTTCATTATACATAAAAGATACAGAATCACT
>CASFZH010000107.1 GCA_949299115.1 uncultured Helicobacter sp.
CCCTTATGCAAAAGAGAATATAATAAAAGAATTTAATGGGGCAAATTATGCTTTTTTAGCCTATAAATATAATCTTAGTGAAAGGGCAGTCAGAGAGATTGTAAAGAGAGATAGGCAAAAGCAAAAAACAACATTTTAGTAATCTTGCTTATTCTGCCATAAACCCTTATTTCTTCTACACTTATCTGTGCCTTTTGCATGGATTTATAATCGTGTCAATTTTAAAGGAAAGAGTCGGCTAAATATACAACAATATGTCACCATGTATAATCGTCTTTTACTATATTTTCCCATTCCCCATAATAATTCATGGTGCGATACATTGTGCCATTAGATACTTGAAAATACTGACAAAGACTGCTTTGTTTGTATCTATGGTCTTTTGGTAAATTGTTTTTTAATTCATCAATCTTTATCTTTGGGATAAGCAACTCACCAGCAAAGATATTTGCTTCTCTCTCTAGAATACTTGTGCTTTTTTCCTCTCTAGCTGCTTTAAATATCACAGGTTGCAACTCTTTTTGTATTCCCCCACCCCCATTTTCACTATCATAACCATGCCTAATAGCTTTATCTTGAAATTCAAACTTTTTACCTTCTAAGAAGTGTAAAAAAATATGACCTAATTCATGAGCAAGAGTAAATCTATCTCTATTGTTATTATTCGTTGGTTTGTATTTTATCTCAAGTGTATTACCATCAAATTGGGTTAATCCCTCAAATTGCATAGTTTTATCTTCTGTGAGTTTAATGTGAAAATGATTTATTATCTTCACAGGATTGACAGGGATTTCAATGTTGCTATCATATACATTCTTTAAAACCTCATGAGCATTTAAAGCGTGTTGAAAACCTATTTTTTGCCATATTTTCTCAAGCAATTGCGATTGGAGCTCTATTTCTTGTAGTTCTTTTTGCGATAGCTTATCATAAAGTTGTTTCATGTCTATGTATTTCATGCAATCCTCCTACAATTTTTAGCTAGTTCTTTGTTTAAAAGATACAAATTGTTTTGATATTCAATTACCTTTATATTAAATTTATTGCAAAACACCTTCAGTGTCGCAGTGCTAAATTCTGTTCCACAAAGATTATTAGCATCACCTATGTCGCAATCTTCAATCTCAAAAGATATATCTGTATTAGATTGCTTATTTTTAAAAAATTTTGCTGCATATATTTCTGCTCGATTAATGGGATAATTTTTAAAAAGACAGCAAATACAATTCCTATCACTTTTACAATAACAAGTCATAAAGTTCCTAAAAATATATAAAATGGGCTATACATTCTAGCAAAAAATCGTCATTTTTTGCTAGAATGTATAGAAAATATCACCAAATTGTCTATATTTTGAGTTTTTAGGTAAAACATCTAAGCATTTAGGATTGCACTCTATCTTTTAGCATTTGTCTATGATAATCTTTTCATTCTTTAGATTCTCATTCTCTTGTTTTACAGAATCTTTGAGAGTATTAGAATCTTGTAATTCTGTAATGAGACTCTGCAAGATATGTTCTTGCTCTTGCCTATAAAAGCCACTCTCTTGCCTATTTCTCTGTGCAATATTTTCTTGTGCTTCTTTGGCATAGAATCCATGCTTTCTAATGCTAGGGAGGACTTCATTTACCACCCATTGTCTAAAGGGTTTAGCTTTTGGCTTATCACTTCGCATTAGCACAAAATAGAGTTGGGGTTCGGTAATAAAAATAAAATTTTGTTTCCCTCCATTAGTTTCTAAAGGACATATATCAAATCTACCTCCTTTGTCAAACTCCCTATCTATCGCACTTTTCACATCAGAAACATTCTGAATATTCAACACCTCGCAAATATCCGAGAGATTAAATCCCAAATTCTAAGATTTGTTCTATGGCTTTTTAGGCTTTAGACAAAATTTAGGGTAGGAGTTACCTTATGTGGTAATGACTATCCTAAATTTTGTCTAATCGTAAAAATGTATAGGTCAGGGCTGCATTTTTGCATAAACAAAAGCAAGGCTGCATTTCTAAAGCCCTACATTCCCTTATAACTCGCATTATTCATATATCGCAACCTCTCACTATCCCACTCTATCGTCCTTTTAAGTCCTGTGATAATCTTTGTGGCTTCCTCTTTACTTAGTTCTTGCAAACTTCGTATTTCTCTTTTTGTTTGCTTTGTAAAAAAGGCTTTTTGCTTTATAGAATCATAGCGTACAACATTGAATAGCTCCTCGATGAGCAGGGCTTGATTCTTAGTGATGCTTTGTGTCTCATGTCTCTTTTTGAGAGGCAAGAGCGTAGCCCTGCCTATACTATCTTGCAGGCAATAATCCCTATCGGGTCTTATACCGCTTAGTATATCTAGCACCTCCCATAGCTCTTTTATGCTTAAATACTTGCTGCTCTCTACACCATAGCGAATATAGAGCCACTCACTCCAAAATCCTGCTTCATAGAGTTCTTTATATTTTCTATGGGTATGGATTTTAGCTAAGAGATTGTTGCGGTAACGTTTTTGTTTAGTATTCATAAAAAGCTCCTTATATACTCTTTTACACATAACTTTAAACCTTTATAAGTTCAGTTTTGTCTCATCATTTAGATTTGCAATCCAAGACTGCATTTTTATTACAAACACAGCCCATAAAATTACACTCTAACTACATCAACTATTTTCTCAAATCCACCATATATGTAGGCTATATAAGTCCCATCTAGGACATAATACCACCCGCTACTATAAGCTCCTCTATATCCTTGTATCATAGGATAGTTTGGGCATCGTCTAAAAAGCTTCTTTGCTCTATTCTTTTTTATATTTTTTAGTGTCCACATAGTATCTTTCCTCTCGCATTTCTTTTTCTATTCGCTCTTGCTCTTTTTTTTGCTTTATAGACATTTGTATAAGCTTATCCGCATAGATATAGAGCAAGATTCCAGCCTTATGAGTTTTTTCCCAATCGCCTTGTGTCTGATATTCCTGCATTATCTCATTAGCTCTTTGTGTGCAGTATTCCATAAAACCTCCTAATCTTGTATTTGTAAAGATTCTATTTTGGGCTCTATCCTAAAGTTATCTTTGACTATACGCTTTAATCCAAGCTTAACCAAGCTTGTATCATCTAGCTCTACTAATGCCTCTTTATTTGGCTTTTCC
>CASFZH010000108.1 GCA_949299115.1 uncultured Helicobacter sp.
ACGGTAGCGGTATACAGTGGAAGCGTCAATGCCTAAGCAAGCGGCAACAAAAGAAGGGGTATTACCCATACCTAACATCAGAATACAAGTCACACGCGCATAGTCGGAACTTCCGGCTAAATTCCGTTGAAGTTTGCGTAAAACTTCCATCTCTGATGTCGATAATTGGAGTTCCATGCTACAAAGATAATACTTTTGAATGATTTATTCGCAATTCACTTACTTTTGACTATATAGTTAAAAAATTGCTTGACTTCTGCTCTAATATTTTCGCTGTTTGTAATCCAGCCAAATCATGATTCCGCTTAAGTCTAAGCAGATTTTCAACTATGTTTTTTTCATTGTCTGTCAAATCTCTCATAATAATTTTAATTAAATAGATATGACAAGTATTTTACCATCAATCCAGCAAATGTAGCAATGCCAAAACTCAATAAAGTTCCAGCTAATACATATTCTGTCTTGGCTGTATCTGTGTCCTTAAATCGAAGTACAGATTTTGCGGCTATGATGAATCCCACAGCTTCATATTGGCCGATTAAAAAGCTTCATATTGGCCGATTAAAACAAATACCAATGTCAGGATTCTTTCTAAATTTCCGATGAGTGCCCCTGCATTTTTCATGCTTTTGCAAGATTCGGTTTCTCCTATTTTATATCGCTCCAATATCAGTTTTATAAGAATGTTGGTAGGTTTCAGACAACACAATATGGCAAACACAAATGCCGGAATGGATATATGGTTAAGGAAATCTATGCTTTGAATTGGCAAATGGCACTGCGAAACATATAGATGTGCAATAAAACACAAAATTATAATATGAGCAATCTGGTCTATTAAAAAAGACCACAGACCTTTACACATGTATGATTTCATCGCATCAATCAACAAATGTGTTACAAATATGAGCAACGCATAGATCCAAAAATCAACTGTTGAAACAAATGCCCATGAAAGCAGCCCTATGAGTATTGAATGTACATATAAAAATGGGCTTTTTAGTTTTGATTCCTCTTTCTTCTTGCAATATTTATCACTTTGCAGGTAGAAATCTCCAATCACATGAGCCATTAACAGGCTTAATAACAACCAACTATTCATGCGTTATCAAAATTTAGTTGTTCAAAGTAATTCAATGCCTCCTCTATACAATACCATTTAGCAGAAGTCGAGTGCTGGTTTATTCCAGACTGCTTTACTCCTAATATATCTGCTATTTCTCGCTCGCTTTTAGACAAAAGTTTATAATAAATGACTTCACTCTGCCGTTTTGTAGTATTATTGAGCAAAGCATCTGTCAGCATACCGACAGTTTGTAAAGCTGGTTTAAGATGTTTATCAGCAGGTTCGATAAGGAATGTACCATTTTTGTTTGGAGCCCCCATTCCGCTTAATGTCCGTCCTGATAAATAAATTGCCTCTCCATCCATTATACCGTGTTCCTTATCTACAATACGCATATCACCTATCCCCATAGCTATACGGATTCCGTATGCTTGGAACAGTTTTTTCTTTTTCGATTCTGCAACAGGAAAAGACTTAATGCAACTCTTAATAATGAGAGCAACTCTGAAGCCGTCCTTAGGTGAAGGCAACAGACACTCTATGTAATCTCCCTTTATTAGTCTGCCCCAAAATCCGGGAAATCTCTTTTCGAGGATAGAAAATAAATCTTCTATTCTTTGCTTCAAAGCAATGGTTTCTTCGATACACAAAGATGTGGAAGAAACTATATCGGCAGAAATGGCTGCATACATAGATTGAATCCGTTTAATTACTGTTCAATGCAAAGGTATAAATAATATCTCTACCGACCAAAATATTATAAGCCAATTAGCTTATAAAATTAGAGAATAAGTGATTTAACTTATTGTAATGCGTTATAAGCCTTAACTCTTATTTTCGTCTGACTTATATTTCCGACTATCCTATTTTGAAAAAATATGCCACTTATGTGATAGAACACATGAAAAAGTGAGATAAAATAGTGATGCTAAAATGGTACTAAATTGCATATCACATATTGCT